>NZ_BAAAIZ010000161.1:0-1341 GCF_039526425.1 Streptomyces thermospinosisporus | reverse complement strand
CGTCGTCTCGGCGGATTCCTCGTTCGAGGGTGGAGATGGTGGTCGGCCAGAGTCCGAAGTGACGGGCTGCGGCGGTGAGGGTGATGTTCTTGGACTGCCGCAGGGGCCGTAGGTCGGCGATGCCGGGGACGGTGACCGTGGTGGTGAGGCAGCGGAACACCTCCCGGGCGATGGCTCGTTTCAGGAGCCGGATGATCTCTTTCTTCGTCCGGCCGGCGGCGGTCTGGTGTGCCACGTACTCGCGGGTGCGGGAGTCGCTGGACATGCGGACCAGGGCGATGCGGTAGAGGGCTGCGTTGGCTTGCCGGTCGCCGCCGCGTGAGAGGCGGTGGCGGTTGGTGCGGCCGCTGGAGGCGGGGACCGGTGCGGCTCCGCACAGAGCGGCGAAGGAGGCCTCGGTGCGCATGCGTTCGGGGTTGCCGCCTGCGGTGACCAGGAGCTGGGCCGCGGTGTCGGGGCCGACGCCGTAGACGGCCCGCAGGCCGGGGTTGTGGACGGTGACCTCATCGTCCAGGGCGCGCGTGAGTGCCTCGTGCTCGGCGGTCAGCTCCTTGACGCGCCGGGCGAGGCTTTTGAGCGCGGTGAGGACCGCGGTGTGGACGGCGTCCCCGGACGGCCGCAGCCGGGCCAGGGTGTCGGTACGGTCCGCCCCTTTGAGCCGCCCGTACTTGGCGCGGATGGTCTCGGGTGCGGTGATGAGGAGGTGGCCGATCTGGTTCAGGGCGGCGGTGCGGGCCTTGACGGCGGAGCGGGCGGCGTTGTGCAGGGCGCGTATGCCGGCGACGGTGTCGTCCTTGGGTGCGCCGGAGGCCCGTCCGGACAGGGCGGCGCGGGCGGCGGCGTAGGCGTCGATAGGGTCGGACTTGCCGATGCGGCGGCGTTCGGCCCGGTCGGGCCGGTTGACCTCCACGATGTGAAGGCCCGCCGAGCGGGCGGTGCGGGTGAAGCCGGCTCCGTAGGAGGCGGTGCCTTCCACACCGATCGTGATCACGTGGCCGTGGGCGGTCAGGAAGGCCAGGGCCGCGGCGTATCCGGCGGCGGTGGTGGGGAACTCGGCGTCGGCGAGGTGGCCGCCGTTGTCGCTGATGACCGCGACGTGGAGGGTGTCGGCGTGGGAGTCGACCCCGCCGAACACGTCCTGGTCCGCTGTCTCCGGTGCCGCGGCTGATGTCATGCTGATGGTGCCCCTTCCCAGCTGGAGGTGGGCACCGGCCGGGTGGCGCAGACAGGACATTGAAGGGGCTTCTGGACCAAGCTCCTATCAGGTCATGTTCCGCCCGGCCGGAGCCATGAGAACAGGTCCCGGCGACCGGACAGAACAGCGGGAAGACAACCCAGCAG
>NZ_BAAAIZ010000160.1:0-741 GCF_039526425.1 Streptomyces thermospinosisporus | reverse complement strand
CCAGCCCGACCAGGTGCGGACATACGTCATGTCCGCTACCCACAGCTGGTCCGGGCGCGAGGCCGTGAAGTCGCGGTCGACCAGGTCCGGCGGTCTGGGTGCCGACGGCTCCGGCACCGTGGTGCGGCGACGCTGCCCGCGGATCACGCCCTCCAGGCCCAGCTCACGCATCAGCCGCTCGACGGTGCAGCGGGCCACGAGGACGCCCTTGCGTCGCAGCGCGCGGGTGATCCGGCGGACACCGTAGGTGCCGCCCGACTCGGCATGGACCTGCTCGATCAGCGGCATCAGCTGCTCGTCGCGCAGCCGGCGGGCCGACTTCGGCCTCTTCTTGCGCGCGTAGTACGCCGACTCCGACAGCCCCAGCACCCGGCAGGCGAACCCGACCCCGAGACCCTTGTCCCTGAGATGCTCGATCACCTGGTCGGCCTCGTCCGGGGACGGTCGAGTTCGGCCGCAAAAAACGCGCTCGCGGCCTTGAGGATCTCATTCGCCCGCCTCAACTCCGCTACTTCTTTGCGGAGTTGCTTCAGTTCCTCGTGCTCGGCGGTGGTCAGCCGGTCGTCGCGTTCACCGGCGTCCGCCTCGGCCTGGCGGACCCAGCCGCGCAGGGCTTCCTTGTGGATGCCCAGGTCCCTGGCGACGTGCGCGATCGGACGGCCGGTGGTACGGACTTCGCGGACGGCCCGCTCGCGGAGCTCATCCGGGTACTTGCGTGGTGCTGGCACTGCTCGTGGTTCT
>NZ_BAAAIZ010000159.1:0-3227 GCF_039526425.1 Streptomyces thermospinosisporus | reverse complement strand
CGACCCCGAAGGCTCCGCCGACACCGAGAGCGAACCCGAACCGGAACCGGTCAAGTGACCGTCGCGGCCGGCGGGTGCAAGACCGGCTGAGGCCGGCGGAGCTCGCCGAGCCGTCCGCGACCGCACGCGAACGAAGGGCCGCCCGTCCCCCGGGCGGCCCTTCGCCGTACACCAGGCTCGTACGGACGGCCTTCCCCGTACAGCGGGCCTTCCCACGCGGAAGGGCGTCCCCTGTCCCCTGCCTCCGTCGTACGGATGACCGCCTGCCGCGAAGCACTACCCGGGACGGACCGGCGCACTACCGGGGACGGACACCGGGCCTGACGACCCCTTAGGGGATGTCACAGCTCGGCCGCAAAGGGGCCCTCAAAACCGGGGGCCGGACACGTGACCTTCCGCGACCAGGTACGTTCGAAGACGTGGCTGGATTCAGGATCGGACGCGGCCGGAACAACAACGGCGCTCCCAACGCGCACCCGCAACACCCCCCGTACGGACAGCAGACGCCGCAGGGGCCGTCGTACGGCTACCCGCAGCCGCCTCAGCCGTACCCGCCGCAGCCGTCGTACGGCAGCGGCCCCGGCGGGCCGGGCGGCAGCCCCTGGCCGAGCCCGCACGGCCCCGGCCGGGGCGGTCACGGCAACCCTGGGGGCCACGGGGGCGGCCACGGCGAGCCCGAGTACTTCGGCGACGGCGCCTATCCGCCCGGCGCCCCGCACGACCCGTACGCGGCCAACAACCCCGGGCACACCCAGGCCTTCTCCATCGACGACCCCTACGTCCAGGGCGACACCTACCAGGCCCCGCCGCCCGGCCCCGTGGGCCCGCGTCTGCACTGGAAGGACCTCCTCAAGGGCGTCGTCCTGTCCCCGGCCCAGACCTTCCTCCAGATGCGGGACTACACGATGTGGGGCCCCGCCCTCGTCGTCACCTTCATCTACGGCCTGATCGCCGTCTTCGGCTTCGACGGCGCCCGCGAGGACGCGATCAACGCGACCCTCTCGAACGCCGTCCCGATCGTCCTGACGACGGCCGTGGCGATGGTGATCAGCTCCTTCATCCTGGGCGTGGTCACCCACACCCTGGCCCGCCAGCTCGGCGGCAACGGCGCCTGGCAGCCGACGGTCGGCCTCTCCATGCTGATCATGTCCCTGACGGACGCGCCCCGTCTGCTGGTCGCCATGTTCCTCGGCGGCGACGCGCCGTTCGTACAGGTCCTCGGCTGGGCCACCTGGGTCGCGGCCGGCGCCCTGCTCACGATGATGGTCAGCCGCTCCCACGACCTGCCCTGGCCGAAGGCCCTGGGCGCCTCCGCGATCCAGCTGATCGCCCTCCTGTCGATCGTGAAGCTGGGCACGTTCTAGAACGGCTTCCGGGACGTCCTGGAACGGCCTCCGGGACGACCCGGCCTCCGGCCGCACTCACGAGAAGGGGCTTCCTCCAGGAAGCCCCATTTCTCTGTACTGGGTCCCTGCCCTGGGACCGTCCCTCAGGCGTCGAGCACCTGCCCCGCCCGCTTGACCACCGGCGGCTGGACGGACCACGGGAAGTTGATCCAGTCGTCCGTGCGCTTCCAGACGTACTCGCACTTCACCAGGGACTGCGTCTTCTCGTAGATCACGGCGCTGCGGACCTCTGCGACGGCGTCCAGGCAGAAGTCGCGGACCAGCTTGAGCGTCTTGCCGGTGTCGGCGACGTCGTCCGCGATCAGCACCTTCTTGTCGGTGAAGTCGATGGCGTTCGGGACGGGCGCCAGCATGACCGGCATCTCCAGCGTCGTCCCCACGCCCGTATAGAACTCGACGTTGACCAGGTGGATGTTCTTGCAGTCGAGGGCGTAGGCGAGGCCGCCGGCGACGAAGACACCGCCGCGGGCGATGGAGAGCACTATGTCCGGCTGGTAGCCGTCGTCCGCGATGGCCTGCGCGAGTTCCCGCACCGCCACGCCGAACTGCTCGTAGCTGAGATTCTCCCGTGCGTCGCTCATGCCGCTCAAACCTGGGTCCGGTGGAAGTTGACGTAGGACCGCGAGGCGGTGGGGCCGCGCTGTCCCTGGTACCGCGAGCCGTAGCGCTCACTGCCGTAGGGGAACTCGGCGGGCGAGCTGAGCCGGAACATGCACAGCTGGCCGATCTTCATGCCGGGCCACAGCTTGATCGGGAGCGTCGCGAGGTTCGACAGCTCCAGGGTGACGTGACCGGAGAACCCGGGGTCGATGAAGCCGGCGGTGGAGTGCGTCACCAGCCCGAGCCGCCCGAGCGAGCTCTTCCCCTCGAGGCGGGAGGCCAGGTCGTCGGGGAGCGTGATCACCTCGTACGTCGAGGCCAGCACGAACTCACCGGGGTGCAGGATGAACGGCTCGTCGCCCTCCGGCTCCACCAGACGCGTCAGGTCGGGCTGCTCGACGGAGGGGTCGATGTGCGGGTACCGGTGGTTCTCGAACACCCGGAAGTACCGGTCCAGGCGCACGTCGATGCTCGACGGCTGCACCATGGATTCGTCGTAGGGATCGATGCGTACCCGCCCGGCATCGATCTCGGCCCGGATGTCCTTGTCTGAGAGAAGCACGCCCCGAGAATACGCAAGGCGCGCGGACCGGCCACAACCGCACCGTCCCGCGCGCCCACGTCCCTGTGCTCCGGCACCCTCCTCGGTCACCGGACGCTTACATCCCGCTGCATCCCGTGCCGCTCACTGCTGCCCCGCGGCCGTCTCTGCCCACTGATGCCTACTGCTCTGCCTACTGCTCTGCCAACTGCTCTGCCTACTGCTGCTCACCGCTGCCTACTGCTGCTTCTGCAGCGCGACCGGCACGACGCTGCGGAGCCGCGCACAGCGCGGACAGCGCAGCAGCCGGCCCGGACCGAGTCGCTCGGCCTGCTGCATCGGGAACGAGGCGGCGGTGAACACGTGCCCATCGGCACAGCGGACGACGGTGCGCTCCATCAAGTCCAAGAGTCCCTTCCCCAGAGGCGCGTCCGGCTGACTGCCGTGACGACAAAAGCCACATTACGGGATCAAAGAGACGCCCCTCCAGGCGGCACTCCGCACACTCACGCCCCCCTCACCGTACGCCCCAACTCGTACCCCTCGCAGCCCGATCCATCCCCTGAAACACAGTCAGGCCCCTGGGCTTGGACACCGGGGGCCTGGCATGAGGTAAAGTAAATGAGCGTCCGGACACCGATCACGGTCGGTGTTCTGGATCTTGCGCGGGTGTAGTTTAA
>NZ_BAAAIZ010000158.1:0-1355 GCF_039526425.1 Streptomyces thermospinosisporus | reverse complement strand
GTGTGCCCGTCGAGGCATGTAGCGGCAGAAGCGATGCGTGTGTGGCGGACGCGGTCGCGGTGCTATGAGAGCAACAGAGCCAGCGCTTCGTTCGCGTTGTGCTCGGCGATGTCCTGCATCACCGTGCGGTTCGGGAAATCGCCGTCGAGCAGGCGCAGGGGGCCGGCCACCAGTGAGAGACGCATCGCGAGCATGTAGAGGCCGAGCCGTGCCGGATCGAGCCCGGGGCGGGACAAGGCTGAGTACTGGTCACCGAAACGAAGCTGCAGGAACACGTGCTCCCACTCGACATCGAAGAACATCAGGCCCTCGATGTCGATGAGGACGGGGTGGCCGGAGGCATCGACCAGGACATGGTCGGGCCCGAGTTCGCCGTGGATCAGTCCGTGCTGCGTGCGCGGAGCCACTCGTGTGGCCAGTTCCCGCAAGCGATCGTGCAACGAGGCTGCGGCTGATCCGATGCCGGGGTCGCGTTCGGCCGCCTCCGCGAGATCCTCGATGGCACGTTCGAGCACCAGTTGCTCGCATGAATCGCCACGTGCTTTGTCGCCCCGTTCGAGCACGTCCACCCTGCCGTAGTGCTGACTGTGCTGCTGGTGCATCACGTCGAGCATGGCGGCCAGCTCGCTCAAGGCATGTGATGCGCGTGCGGGATCCGTCTTCAGGAGCGCTTCCAGAGTGCCGTCGGCGACGTCCTCGACAACTGCCACGTCCGCCGGGTAGCGGCGTCGGCCGTCGTCAGCGAGAAGCACCCCTGGAACCCGGACTCCAAGGCCGTCCAGTCTCCGCTGGGCCGCCAGGAAGGGGGCCAGCCCGGAGGCGGGAGCGAACGGGTGGGCCGGGTCGATGGCTTCCGCAGCCGGCCAGAAGTTCTCGGTCTCGGCCCAGCTGTAGACGATCACACTCACTGCACGTGATCCGCTCGTGTGAACCCGGTAGACCCCCTTCTTGCTCCCGCCGCGCAACCGGTCCACTCCGACAACGCGCGCCTGCGCCCCCAGCGCCTCACGCACGATCCCTGACAAGGCTTCACTCTCCGTGAACTGGCGCATCCGCCGACCCCACCCCCAGCCAGAATGCACCGTTGGGCCGAGTCCGCTTCCAGCGAATCAGCCGGCCCTGGCAGGTTCTTCAGCTCGTGCTCGGGTGCCGGCGAGGCGGTAGGAGCCGGTGCCAGTTGCGATGACGGTGCCGTTGAAGGTGAGGCGGTCGACGATGGCCGCGCAGAGGCGGGGATCGGTGAAGGTCTTGGTCCCGCCATCTGGGGCTGGCACTTGTTCCCTCACAAGAGTTGTGGGGTCGTGCCCCTTGGCGTGGTGTAGATGATCATTCGTTGGTGGCGGGCAGCAGGGTGG
>NZ_BAAAIZ010000157.1:0-581 GCF_039526425.1 Streptomyces thermospinosisporus | reverse complement strand
CCAGGTAGAGGCGTTTGAGGGCGGCCTGTTCGTTGGGGAAGTGTCCGCACGCCTGGGCTGCGCGCCGGTAGCGGGCATTGAGGGACTCGATCGCGTTGGTCGTGTAGACGACCTGCCGGATCGCGTCGGGCAGGCCGAGGAAGGGCACGAACTCGCTCCAGGCCCGTTCCCAGGTCCCGGCGATCGAGGGGTAGCGCTTGCCCCACTTCTCGTCGAAGTCGGTGAGCCGTTGCCGTGCTTCGTCCTCGTTGACGGCGGTGTAGACGGGCTTGAGGTCGCGGGCGACCTCGGCCCAGTCGCGGCGGGAGGCATAGCGCAGGCTGGCACGGATGAGGTGGACGACGCAGGTCTGCACCACCGTGCGGGGCCAGACGGCGTTCACCGCGTCGGGCAGGGCGCCGAGCCCGTCGCAGACCAGCATCAGCACATCGCGCACACCACGGTTCTTGATCTCGGTCAGGACGGTCTGCCAGTACTTGGCGCCCTCGCCGCCGTCGCCCGCCCACAGGCCGAGGATCTCCCGATAGCCGTCGGCGGTGACCGCCACGGCCACGTAGACCGGCCGGTTGGCGACATGACCG
>NZ_BAAAIZ010000156.1:0-3324 GCF_039526425.1 Streptomyces thermospinosisporus | reverse complement strand
CACTCCCGGCCGCGTCTGCCGAGCCCATCCCCGCTCCACCAGGCGTTTCGCCTTCGACCGCAGCCCCTCGATCCTCGCTGGAACCACCTGAAGCCCCAGAGCCCTGGCCAGCTGCTGACAGCGCATGCCCTCCCTGCCCGCTTCCGACTCCAGCACCGACACGATCCGCTGGTAGTCCGGCGCCAGGACCGACACCGTCATGCCGTCGGTCCGGTGAGGCACCACCGAGCCGGCCACTGAACCCCGCTGTGGCTCCTCGACCACGGAAGGCAGCTCGGCCAGCACCTCGGCCACCGTTGCACGGGCATCCACCAGCCGCTGAAGAGCCCGTTCCGCCTCGCCGAGCGCGGCCTGCACCCGCTCGGCCTCCTCCTGCAACCGTGCGACCTCTTCCCGCACCTTCTTCTCCTGGGCTTCCAACAGACCGAGCACCGACGGCACCAGCCACCTCCACGAGCGACGCGAACGAACCGTCCGCATCTCTCCCGCCGCCAGCCGCAGTTCATGCCCACCCAGCCCGAACCAAACGATCACGTTCGGAAAGCGGATGGCGTCAGAGACCGAACACCTTCATCAATCCATCGCGCGGCATCGGGCGTTCGGAGACCTCATCGGCTCCCATGCGACCTCACGCTGCCACGCCTGTACGACGCCGACGTGAGCGGCGCCGCGAGGTCATCCGGCCACCAGTTCATCACACACATCACAGACCGCGGTCCACAGACAGTGGACGGGGCCGGCATGCGTGAACCTTGCCGTCGTGTGTGGTGGCAGAACCACCACTGACCGGACAGTTAGCCGCCGGCCGGGCCAGGGCGCTTCCCGGCGGCTCACGTCGCAGGCAAGAAGCCGCCGGAAAAGCTCGTCGCCGCCCATGCCTCCAGAGCCACGGGCGGCTGCGGTCCGGGGCAGCTTCAGCCACGCAAGGTTTCCGCGCGCCGTCACCGGCGGGGTCTACCCCGGCGGCAACGAGGACTCTGTCCGGACGGCTGACCTGCGACCAACCGGCCTGGCGCGGGCTCAGGAATCACCAGCTGCTGAACCCTTCAGGAACTTTTCAGCCCCGCCAACCACACTCGGCTACGCTCCTGAGGCTCGGGCACTGGATCGGGTTGAGCCCTCATGCACCCCCAGGCCTCCCACCCACAGGTATCCGAATGTGCACTCGTCGTCGATCTCTGGGCTGATCTGGATGTCGATCTGCTTGAGCTTCGCGGCGGGAACGGCGGCGCAGACCACCGCTGTCACGCGGCGCCGCGGGTAAAGGCTGTAGTCGCGGATGCGACCGGACCCGTACAAGCCGACGAACGCGGCGTGGCCATCCCGGGGCGAACACCCGATGCCAGCCCGGCACTTCGTCCTCCCCACCGATGAGCACCCTCCGCGGGCACCAGCGGCAAGAAACCCGCCTGCACAACCAACGACGTGCACTGGGGCACCGGACCTCCCCCGCCCGGTGGCCCGCGCCGACGTCGCCGCGCGCTGCACACCCCAGGCTGCCGGCCGGCGCCCTGACCCGCTCACAGCCCGATCGCCAGTGCCGGCTGCGGTGAACCGCCCCTCCCCCGGGCTGCCCAAGCGGCAGCGTCCATCCTGGAAGTGCACTCTTTCAGGGCCTTTGCGGCCGGCAGACCGCCAGCCGACACCCCCAAGACCCACCCAAGACGACGGCTGGAGCTCCTCCGAGTAGATGGAGCAGATGGGCGAACGGGCGACGGGAGCCCACCGGCAGCGAACCGGAGGGGCCGCGCCGGTTCGTCTCACGTGAGCGCCTGGAGAGCGTAGAACCCGCCAAGAGCTGCGGCCAGCATCCCCAGAAGCAGACACAGGACGGTCTCGGGCAGGCAGGGCTGGAGACGGGCACCCAGACAGCCGCCGACCAGACCGCCCACACCCCAGGCAATCCCGACCGGCCAGTCAGGCACGACATCCCCCAAACCGGCCACCGCCAGCAGCTGTAGACGACCGCCCCGATGACCGAGGTAGCGAACGTCGTCGCCAGCGCAGCCGGAGCAACACGCGCCAGAGACACACCCCGAGCAGCCAGAACAGACCCCACAAGAGAGCCCCCACCGATACCGTAAACACCACCAGCAACCCCCACCACAAACACGAAAGCGGTGAGCACGGCAGGAGACAACTCCGGCCGGGCGCCGGGTAAGGGGTGCGCGGCGGGGGCGAGGGTGCGGATACAGAGCCACACACCGAGCGGAAGAAGCAGCGCTGCGATCAGCAACCGGAACGTCTCGGGGCCGGGAAAAGCACAGACACGCACCGCCGCACCGAGCACGACACCCGGGAGAGCCCCGGCCACCGGCCGCCGGGTCACACCGCCGCACAGCACACCGGCCCGGTGGTAACGCCTCAGCGCACCCGGCCCGCCAATCACGTTGAACAGCAGATTCGTCGAAGTCACCGCGGGACTCGGCACACCGAGGACACTCAGATGGACGGGGAGAAAGGAAAACCGCACCCGACACCCCCACGGGTACCGTCACCACCGCGACCAGCCACCCGGCCGCCATGACCGCCCACACCGTCCCGTCCACCACACCCCCGCCCCAGGCAGACGGCCGCGTGCCCCAGTATCAGCACGGTGGACGGACAGACAGCCGGTCCGTCACACGATGTTCATGAACAACCGGTGAGGGTTTCCTCCCGCAGCGGCTCGAGAGCAGCGGGCATGGCCGGAAGCAGACGTCGTCTTCTACGGTCACAGGAACGGGAGTTCGCGCCGAGAGGCCCGGTGCGACGCCCTGAGCGACGAAGGGGGCTTGCTGTGATCATTGCCTGGACCGGCTGGGGCTGGGTGACGTTCCCGATCATCATGCTCAGCCCGGTCATCGACGGCTCCGCGGGCGGCAGTCTGTTCGACAACGAGACCCTGGGCGCCGTCGCCGGCAAGATCGTGTCGTGCCTGGTGGTGTGGGTTCTCGGACGACGGCTCAACAGAGACGGCAACGAGCACACGATGCGGGCGGTGCCCATGCAGTGGTGGGCCGTGACCTTCGTCGTCTCCGGCGGCGCCGTGGCAGTGTTCGTCGCGGCTGTACCCGGGACGACCTGGCTCCGGTCCGATCAGGTTTCCTGGGACGGGCCCGGCGCGTGCGAGCCGCCCCGGTGCGAGGAACATGGGGAGTGACCCTCGCCCTCCCGGACCTGCTCAGCGCCTATGCCGCCTGCGCAGCCCTGGCAACTCTGCCCCGGGAAGCATGAGATGAGCACACGCTGACCGGGATCCAGGCCACGCCGGCGCTGCTGACCGCGCTCGCTCTCACCGCCCCTCCTGCCCGGCCTGTTCCCCGTGCACCGGGCGGGCCCTCA
>NZ_BAAAIZ010000155.1:0-796 GCF_039526425.1 Streptomyces thermospinosisporus | reverse complement strand
GCGGACGGCGGCTATGCCGGGCGGCTGGTCGACTGGGCTGCCGAAAACCTCCACCTCGCCCTGGAGATCGTCAGACGCACCGACGACACCACGGGCTTCGTGGTGCTGCCACGCAGGTGGGTGGTGGAAAGAACGCTGAGCTGGCTGATGCGCTCGCGCCGCCTGGTGCGCGACTACGAGACGCTGCCCGACATGCACGAGGCCATGGTGCTGTGGTCGATGACCATGCTCATGAGCGGCCGCCTGGCCGGACGCCGCCCCGGCGCCTTCAGCCGGCCGGCACCACGAGCGCGGTGAACACTCCCGGTCTCACCTGCCGAGCCCACCCCCGCTCCACCAGGCGTTTCGCCTTCGACCGCAGCCCTTCGACTTTCGCCGGAACCACCTGAAGCCCCAGAGCCTTGGCCAGCTGCTGACAGCGCATGCCCTCCCGGCCCGCTTCCGACTGCAGCACCGCCACGATCCGCTGGTAGTCCGGCGCGAGGACCGACGCCGTCATGCCGTCCGCCCGATGCGGCACCAGTGATCCCGTGACAGCACTTCGCACCGGATCCGCGACCGCGGAGGGCGGCTCGGCCAGTACCTCGGCCACCGTTGCACGGGCATCCACCAGCCGCTGAAGTGCGTGTTCCGCCTCGCCAAGCGCGGTCTGGAGCCGTTCGGCCTCCTCCCGCAGTCGCGCGACCTCTTCCCGGATCTTCTTCTCCCGAGCCTCCAGCAAACCGAGTACCGACCGCACCAGCCACCTCCACAGAACGCGAGCGGACGAATCGACCCATCTCTCCCGCTACAGAGC
>NZ_BAAAIZ010000154.1:0-1048 GCF_039526425.1 Streptomyces thermospinosisporus | reverse complement strand
AGCAAGAAGAAGGCGAGCAGTGGCAGTGGTGAAGGCCCGGTCCGAGCCTGCCGCTGCGGCAAGCGCCCCAAGCTCGTCAAGGGTATGAAGCCCACGGGCCTGGGAGGCATCCCCGGCCGCCGCAACCTCACCATGCCGTCTACGCCGGCGCCCAAGGGCTGGCTGAAGACCCTGCCACCACCGCCCAACCCCGGGCCCGCTCCCAAGCCTGAGGCCAACAAGGGCTGGTTCGACAAGGTGCTCGACGTGATCGGCATCGGAACAACCGAGACCAATACGATCGGGGGGTGCCTGAGTATCTCGGCCGGAGCAGGTTTGATGGGGTCGATCGAAATGTGCATGCTCGTCGGCCAGAATGCCGACGGGCAATGGGACGTCGGTGGCAGCTTCTCCCCTGCAATCTCGGGCGTAGGCGGTGGCGCCTCACTTGACGTCACTTCGCTGAGTAGCAACGCGGACTCGCTGGATCAGCTCAGGGGTTGGGGTTGGGACAAGGAGCTCTCCGGGCACTACGTTGTGGGGGCTCTGGTCAATCACGAGAGCTCGTTCAACCTTGACGGCTCCTGGGTCCGCAACAGCAAGGGGGAGCCAGTCTGGGCAGTACAGCCCGGAGGCGGGGTCGGCGTCGAGGCTGGTGTGGAAACGGGTATTAATTACACCTGGGGCTGCTCCGTCAGGCTGGGATGCAGCTGACGGACGATCGTGGTTGGTCCCGGCGCCGGACGGCGCTGGGACCAACCGGTGAAATCTTGGTACATGGAAGGGACCCTGCAGTGAGTTCTGTTCTTCCCCTGCTTCTCGGTCTAGCCTGTCTGTTCATTGGTTGGGCTGTAGTGACGAACCACCGTGGCTTCGCCGACAGGGTCCTCTCCTCGAAGATCAATCTGATGCCAGACGACGAGCACAGCCCCTGGGTCTTCAAAGTTGTGGGCTGCGGAGCCATTGCGATCGGCACTTTTGGTACGCTATTCGGAATAGTCTTCCTGATTTTTTCGTGAAGAGGTTGCGGTAGTGGAAGTTCTAGCCACCTCGATGAGTGCGATCACCA
>NZ_BAAAIZ010000153.1:0-12965 GCF_039526425.1 Streptomyces thermospinosisporus | reverse complement strand
AGGTCAGCGACCTGGGGTTTGTTTGTTTCCACTCCGGCGTCGTCGATCGACGTCGTGAGGTCCGGGTCGCCCGACGCCTCGGCCCCTTCGGTCTTCTCCCGTTCCCCCCGAGCCACCTCGTCCCCCGTCCTGCCCCGTGACCTGCGGCGAGACTCGCACTGGCCGCCGCTTGTCGATCCCGCAAGCCTATCAACCGCCCCCATCCGGCCAGGAGTTCAGTAGCTGCGGGGCAACCCGGGAGAGTTTGATATCGAGCGATATATAATGAATGCCATCTAGGATATCTGTGGAGGTGCGCGATGAGCCGTACGGTGATCGACCTCGATGATCAGCTGCTGGCCGATGTGGCCAAGGCCCTCGGCACCAGCACCAAGAAGGAGACGGTCAACACCGCGCTGCGCGAGGTGCTGGAGAACCGGAGGCGGGCCCTGGCGCTCACTCGGCTGCGCGCATCGGCTGAGGAGGGCGCCTTCGATCTTGACCTCCTCGAGGACAAGCGGAATTACCGCCGGTGAACGCCGCGCAGTATCTGATCGACACCAGTGCGCTCGCCCGTCTGCTGCGTGGTGACGCCGAGCAGTACGGGTGGGACCAGGCCGCAGCAGCCGGGCTCATCGCCACCTGTCCCATCACCGAGCTGGAGTTCTTCTACAGCGCGCGTTCCGCTGCCGACCGTGCTCGGGGCATCGAGGACATGCGCGTGCTCTTCGGCTGGGTGCCCGTCGACGATCGTGCTTACGACCGTGCCTGGCAGGTCCAGGAGAAGCTCACCCAGCGCGGACAGCACCGCAGCGCCGGTGCCGTCGACCTCGTGGTGGCCGCCACGGCCGAACTGCAGGGACTCACGCTGCTGCACCGCGACCGCGACTTCGAGTGCATCGCCGCGGTGACCGGCCAGGCCATGCAGTGGTACGGGCCCAAGGCCGGCGACTGAACGAGGGATGGCCGGCCGTCCAGCGGCATCGGTGAATGCGTCCGATCCCGGTGATCCCGGTGGCCTCGAATGGCACCGACGAGCGCAATCAGCGCGGCAAGCGCACTATGAAGCGAGCAGTGAGGAGGGCGGACATGGATGATCGACGCCGCGCTCACCCATCGCAGTCGTGGAGGCCACCAGACTCTCAAGGAGGGGCCACGCCCCCGCCGGGCGGCTGGCCGACGCCGCCGAAGGGCCGCCCGGCGGGTGGCTATCAGCGAGACAGCTGTCCGCGGGGGGCGTTGGGTCGTCGCCGAGAAAGCGTCGCCGGATCTTTCTGTGGTTCTCCTTGCCATTCAGGTCCTTTTCCTGCTCTGGGTCATTGCCGGATTGGCGAACAGCGCCACGTCGGATGACTGCCGGGGCATGACAGGTGACGAGCTGGAGCTGTGCAGGGACGCCGGTTTCATCGGCACGACCACGGGTGCGGGCCTTCTCGTCGGACTGTGGGTGGCCGTCGACGTGATCCTCGGGTTCTCGTACCTGATCTACTGGGCTTGCCAGTCGACGTAGTTGAAAGCGTGCGGCCCTGCACTGTTCATGAGGGTGCAGGGCCGCACGCATAGGGGTTGACGGGCCATCAGGCCGGTTCGTGCTCCTCCGCAGGGCGGTGGGAGGGCTCCGGCTCGGGCGCCTCCGCCCGGGGGCGGGACAGCGGGCCCGGCCACCAGAAGTGGCGGCCCAAGTCCAGGGCGAGGGCCGGGACCAGGACCGTGCGGACGAGGAACGTGTCCAGGAGGACGCCGATGCCGACGAGGACGCCCATCTGGGCCATGGTGACCAGGGGCAGGCCCGCGAAGACCGCGAAGGTGGCGGCGAGGACGATGCCGGCGGAGGTGATGACGCCGCCGGTGCTGGTCAGGCCCTCCAGGACGCCGCGGGTGTGGCCGAGGCGGGCCGTCTCCTCCTTCACGCGGTGCATGAGGAAGATGTTGTAGTCGATGCCCAGGGCGACCAGGAAGACGAAGCCCATGAGGGGGATCGACCAGTCGACGCCGCCGTGGTCCAGGACGTTCTCGAAGATCAGGTTCGAGGCGCCGAGGGCGGCGACGTAGGACAGGACGACCGTGGCCAGCAGCAGGAGCGGGGCGACCAGGGCGCGCAGCAGCCAGATCAGCACGGCCAGGACGACCAGCAGCACGATCGGGATGACCGTGGTCAGGTCGCGGTCGGCGGCCCGCTGGGTGTCGAGGCTCTCGGCGGTGGTGCCGCCGACGAGGGCGTCCGCGCCGTCCACCCGGTGCACGGCCTCGCGCAGGTCGTCGATGGTGTCCTTGGCGGCCTGGCTGTCGGGGGCGTCCTTCAGTACGACGGAGAGCATGGTGAGTTCGCCGTCGGGGGTGCGGTCCGCCTGCTGTTCGACGCGGGCGACGCCGTCGACCTCGGTGGCCGCCTCGCGGACCTCGCCGGCGCGGGCGGTGGCGGTGATGATCTGGGCGGGGTCGGAGGCGCCGGACGGGTAGTGGGCGGAGATGCGCTCCTGGGCGACGACCGACTCGGGCTTGTCCTGGAACAGCTCCTCCTGGGTGAGGCCCATGGAGATGCCCGCGGTGCTCAGGGCCAGGACGCCGGTGACGGCGACGGTCGAGAGCCAGGACCAGCGGGGGTGCCGGGCCACGGCCGTGGCGATGCGGGACCAGACGGTGCGCTCCTTGCGGGCCGGGGTGCCGGCGCGCGGCACGAAGGGCCAGAACACCCAGCGGCCGGTGATGCTGAGCAGCGCCGGGAGCGCGGTGATCATCGCCAGGTAGCCGCAGACGACGCCGATCGCGCCGACCAGGCCCAGCGAGCGCGAGGAGTTGATGTCGGCGAAGGCCAGGCAGGCCAGGCCGACGGCGATGGTGGAGGCGGAGGCGAGGATCGCCGGGCCGGAGCGGGACACGGCGATCCGCATCGCCTCGTGCCGGTTCTCGTGGCGGTGCAGCTCCTCGCGGTAGCGGGCGATGAGCAGCAGCGCGTAGTCGGTGCCGACGCCGAAGACGAGCACCATGAGCACGCCGGCGCTCTGCGGGTCGACCGGCAGGCCGGTGTGCTGGGCGAGCAGGTAGGTGGCGGACTGGGTGAGGACGGCGGCGAAGCCGACCGACAGCAGGGGCAGCAGCCACAGGAACGGGCTGCGGTAGGTGATCAGCAGCAGCACGGTCACCACGGCGGCGGTGGCGATCAGCAGCGTGGAGTCGAGGCCGTCGAAGACGGCGACGGTGTCGGTGAGGGAGCCGGCCGGGCCGCCGACGGCTGCCTCCACGCCCGGCGGGGCGTTGGCGCCGGCGATGTCGCGCAGCTCCTCGATGGTGTCGGTGATCTCGTCCTCGGTGTCCAGCGGCACCACGGTCATCAGGGCCTTGCCGTCGTCGGACGGCATCGGCGGCGAGACCTGCTCGCCGTCCGCCACGTACGGCGCGAAGGCGCTGCGGTCGGCGGCGGCCTTCTGCTCGGCGCCCTCGCCGGTGTAGACGACCACGGCGGGCATGACCGTGTCGGTGCGGAACTTCTCCAGCTCGGTGTTGACCTGCGCGGACTCGGCGCCGCGCGGCAGGAAGGCGTTGGCGCTGGTGTCCTCGACCTCGCCGAGCTTTCCGGCGAGGGGTCCGAGGGCGACGGCCGCGATCAGCCAGGCCGCCAGGACGATCCTGCCGAGCAGGGGGTTGGCCCAGCCGCGCCGCGCGCCGGGTGTGCGGGCGGCGCGTTTCAGCAGCGCTTGCATGAGTAGTCTCCTTCGTGGAAGCGCGCCGCCGCTGCCGGCCGCCGAGGCGGCCGGTGCAGGGCGCACGGGACCGGCACCACGGCGCTTGAGGTGTGACGACCTGCCGTGGCGTTCGGGATGGATGTGTCCTCGGGTGTGCTCTCCGGTACGGCCGGGAGTGGGCGCTCCCGGCCGTACACCGGCCGTCCACCCGCAGCAGAGCCAGAAAAGTTCGGTGGCCCGACGGGTGCGCGGGGTACGCGGGGTACCGGGTACGGAGTACGCGGGTTACCGGGTCCGGAGTACGCGGGGCCGTTATTCGATCTCGCGCATCATCTTCTCCATCGAGCCGACGGCCCGCCGGGTCTGCATCAGCTCCTGAAGGGTCTGCCTCTGCTCCTCGACGGCCCGGCGCTGCAACTCCACGGTGTCCTCGAGGAGTTGGGCGTACTTGGTGGCCAGTTCCTTGTACTGCTCCTCGCGCGCGGCCAGCATCCGGGCCCGCCAGGTGGCGGCGACCTGCCAGACGATCACGATCAGCAGGGTGAAGAACCCGGCCGCACCGACGGCGCCGACCAGGACCCCCCACTCGTCCGCTCCGGCGGCGAGTGTCACCAGTTCTCCGTTCACTTCGCTTCCTCTTTCGCGGTCCGGTCAGCGGTCTCGGTGATCGTCGCGGCCGCTCGGGCGATGACGTGCGGTGACAACTCGTAGAAGAAGGGTGCGACTTCGAAGTACTTCATCGCCTTGCCGTCCTCCGCGAGTTCCAGCGTGCCGACGACCAGTCCGGCGGCCTCCAGCCGCTGGAGGTGCATGTGCAGCAGCGGCCGGCCCATGCCGATCTGGCGGGCCAGGGCGCTGACGTAGTTCCTGCCCTCCGTCAGCGCCGCGACGATCCGCATGCGGTGCGGGTTGCCGAGCGCGGAGAGCACCTTCAGCAGCTCGTCGCCCGTCGGTGCCGGCGGCGGTACGCCGTTGTCGTCGGCGACCTCGGGCATCGCGGCCCCTTCCGTCGTACCTGTCAGAAAAGGCTGACAGCCCCCTCGGAGACCTGTCAAAGATTCCTGACACATATCGGGGTGACATCGGGGATGTCTCAGGGTCGGGTCGGGGAGGGGGTAGGGGCGTGTCAGGGGCATCGGGGCGGGGGCGAGCAGAGGGCCAACCAGACGACGAGTTGCGCGGCGACCCGGTGAGCTGAGCCGCCTGCGCCCTCCCGCGCGGGTCAGCCGGCTAGAGGACGAGGGGCGCCCCGCTCGCCGGTGTCTCCGGCTTCCCGGGCGTCCCCGGCGCTCTCGGCGTCGTGGCCGGCCGGCGGCAGGGGGCTACGGGGTTCAGGGACGCTCGGGTGGGATTCGGTGCGCTGTGCCGAGGTGACCGGGTGCGACCACCGCGCGGTGGTGCGGAGATATCCGTGGATCACCGAGGCCGTCGCCAGCAGGAGCAGCGGTCCGGCCACCCCTGGGTGCCGGGCCATCTCCAGGGGCAGCCAGCGGTACGCCAGCAGAAGCGCGGCGAAGACCGCGGTGCCGTGGACGACCAGCCGTGTCCCGGAGCGATCCCAGCCCCGGTCGTACGAGCGCAGCGCCGCCTCGATCGTGAGGGTGAAGACCACGCCCGCCAGGAGATCGGCGCCGTAGTGGTAGCCGAAGCCCAGCGTCGCGCACAGGGTGGCGACGAGCCACACCGTTCCTGCGTGGCGCAGGAGTCGAGGGCCCTTGCGGGAGTGGAGGAAGATCGCGGTCGCCCACGCCGTGTGCAGGCTGGGCATGCAGTTCCTCGGGGTGACCCCGTCGAACGTCATGGGGTACGGAGTGGTGACCGGCGGCAGGGTGTGCGGCCACAGGTCCGCGAGCGCCCAGGGCTTGGTGGGCGGCATCTCCGGGGCCCACAGGCTGACCGCCGACCAGTGCTCGGTGCCGGTGCCGTAGGCGTAGAGCGGCCCGACCACCGGGAAGATCATGTAGATGGCGGGCCCGATCAGCCCGATCACCAGGAAGGTGCGCACCAGGTGGTGGCGCGGGAAGCGGCGCTCGGCCGCCACGTGGCGCAGTTGGTACAGCGCGAAGACGACCGCGGCCACGGCGAGATTGCCGTAGACGAACTCGAGGGCATTGAAGCCGACGGGGCCGGTGGCCGTGACGAGGCGGCCCACCCACCAGGACGGGTCGCCCAGTGCGTGGTCGGCCGTGGCCACGTACTGGTCGAGCACCGTCGGGCGGGTCTTCGAGGTGATGAGGAGCCAGGTGTCGCCGGTCTTGCGGCCGGCCACCAGCAGCAGGCCCAGCCCTACGCCCTTCAGCAGCAGGATGCGTTCCCGGCCGGTGCGCCGGGTGACGGCGATGACCGCACAGCCCAGGACCACCCACAGGGCGCCGTTGCCGAAGGGGTGGCCGTCGGTGGGCAGGGTGCCCGTCGCCCACCGGAGCAGGAAGAGGGCGGCGTCGATGCTCAGGGCCGCGCCGAGCGCGATGAGCCGTTGCCGCCGGGTGAGCACCACCATCGTCAGCGCCATGCTCGCGTAGAGCAGACCGCCCGATTTGGGGGCACAAATCACCTCTCGCGCCTGATGGGTGAGAGGGCCGGGAAGGCCGTAGCGACGTGCGGTGAACTCCAGCACGACCAGAAAAGCCGTGGTCACCACACCCGCTACGGCCCAGAGTATCGGCCGGGGTCGACCCCCTGCGGAAGGCGTGATGCTGCGCGTGGTCCGGGCATCGTCGCGCGATTCGTCAGGCGTCAATTCTTCACCGATTTGGCCGGTTTCAGGTGATTGCGGCTCCCGATATCGCGAGCTCGAACATGTTAACGACTCGGTGTACGTGTGTTTCAGGAATACGGTTTCGCTGCAGAGCGGCTGACCCGGGACCGTCAGGCCGCCGACTCCGAGGTGGCCGGCGAGGTGGAGGACGCCGGCTGGAGGGCCGGGTCCTGGGCGCCGGTGTGGATGATGTGCCGGCGGCGCCCCACGGAACCCATGGCGGGGTGGGCGACGCCCCAGGCTGCGCCCTTGCAGATCAGCTCCTTGTAGCGGGCGGCGAAGCGGCCCGTCAGGGCGTTGCCGGTGGCACGGTCGTCCGCGGTGACGAACTGGATCAGGCCCTCCTTGCGGCCGAGCGAGATGCACTGGTTGAAGTAGCGCAGCGGGATCGTCGGGATCTTGCGGCCGGTCAGGCGGGCCGTGATGGCGTCGGCGGCCTGCCAGGCGGTGGGGACACCGGTGGCGCATGACATGCGCAGCGGCTTGCCACCGGGGCCCATGGCGCGGGCCGCGTCGCCGACGGCGTAGACCTCGGGGTGGGACACCGAGCGCATGGTGCGGTCGACGACGATCTGGCCGCGTTCGGTGACCTCCAGCGTGGTCGCCCGGGCGATCGGGTGGACGGCGAAGCCCGCGGTCCACACGGTGACCGCGGCGGGTACGGTCCGGCCGTCGGCGGTGGTGACGCGGTCGGCCTCGACGGCGGTGACGGCGGCGTGCTCGTGCACGGTGATGCCGAGCCGGCCGAAGACCTTCCGCAGGTGGCCGCGGCCCTTCTCGGAGAGCCAGTCGCCGAGGCCGCCCCGCGTCACGAGGGAGACGCCGAGGTCCGGGCGGGACTCGGCGATCTCGGTCGCCGCCTCCAGGCCGGTGAGGCCGCCGCCGACCACGGTGACCGCGGATCCGGCCGCCAGCTCGGCCAGGCGGCTGCGCAGCCGGAGGGCGCCGGAGCGGCTGGCGATCTCGTGGGCGTGCTCGGAGACACCGGGGACGCCGTGGTCGTCGGCGGCGCTGCCGAGGGCGTAGACGAGGGTGTCGTAGGGCAGCTCCTCCGTGCCCCGATCCCCCGTGCTCTTCTCGTCGTTGCCCTCGCCGCGGCTGATCGTGACCGTCCTGCGGTCGGCGTCCACCGCGGTGACCCGGGCGAGCCTGAAGTCGACACCGGTGCCGGCGAACATCTCGCTCAGCGGGCGGGGCTTGAGGTCCTGGCCGGTGGCGAGCTGGTGGTTGCGGACGCGCTCGACGAAGTCGGGCTCGGCGTTGACCAGCGTGATGTCCACGTCGTCGGGGTGCAGCCGCTTCGCGAGGCGCCCGGCGGCACTGGCTCCGGCATATCCGGCTCCCAGGACGATGATGCGGTGCTGCGTCTGCATGGTGGCGCTCCTGTCTGGGCGGTTCTGGACGGTTCACGGAGGGATTCGCCCCTTGAACCGGGCAGCGCCGCGTTTCCTGACAGGAGGAGATTGTGATGCGCGTCACATGCGGCCAGGGTCCCGTTCGTCCAGGGCCCGTTCGTCCAGGGTCCCGTTCAGGGACGGGCGTTCAGAAGACCCTGGCGAGGGGTTCGCCGTGGTCGGTCGCGGCCCACTGGCGGGCGGCGCGCTCCAGCTTGTCGGGGTTGACCTGGTTGCGGACCGCCGCGATGCCCTCCTCGGTGACCTCCAGGCACATGACGCCGACCACCCGGTCGTCGACGACCACCACGACCGCGGGCTCGCCGTTGGCATAGGTGGCATAGAGGTCGGCCGAGCCGCCGAGCAGCTTGCGCTTGGCCGGGGCCGGCTTGAACAGGCCGCGCAGGAACTTCGCCACCGCGAGGGCGCCCTCGTAGGCCTTGGCGCGGGCCGGGACCTTGCCGCCGCCGTCGCCGACCGAGACGGCGTCCTCGGTGAGCAGCTTGATCAGCGGCTCCGTCCGGCCGCTGGTGGCGGCCGCGAGGAACTCGTCGATGATCCGCCGGGCGGCCGACTCGTCGATCTCACGGCGGGCCTTGCCGGCCGCGACGTGCTTCTTCGCGCGGTGGTGGAGCTGCTGGCTGGCGGCCTCGGAGATGTCGAGGATCTCGGCGATCTCCCGGTGCGGGTAGTCGAAGGCCTCCCGCAGGACGTAGACCGCCCGCTCCTTCGGGGACAGCCGCTCCAGCAGGACCAGGACCGCGTACGACACCGACTCGCGCTGTTCGGCGGTGTCGGCGGGACCGAGCATCGGGTCGCCGGCGAGCACCGGCTCCGGCAGCCACTGACCGACGTAGGTCTCCCGCCGGGCACGGGCCGAGGTGAGCTGGTTGAGGCACAGGTTGGTGAGCACCTTGGTCAGCCAGGCCTCGGGGACCTCGATGCGCTCGATGTCGGCGGCCTGCCAGCGCAGGAACGTCTCCTGCACGGCGTCCTCGGCCTCGCTCGCCGAGCCGAGCAGCCGGTAGGCGATGGCTTCCAGCCTCGGCCTCGCCGCCTCGAACCGGTCCACGTCGTGCACGGTCAGTGCCATGCATCGATCGTAGACCGGCGGCCCGGAGCCGTCCGGGCGGGCCGGGGGCCGGGAGTCCGGGGGTCCGGGGGTCCGGGAGTCCGGGAGTCCGGGGGACCGGGAGTCCGGGAGTCCGGGGGGCCGGGAGTCCGGGGGACCGGGAGTCCGGGGGACCGGGAGTCCGGGAGTCCGGGAGTCCGGGGGCCGGGAGTCCGGGGGGCCGGGAGTCCGGGGGGCCGGGATCCGGGGGTCCGGGGGTCCGGGGTCCGGGGGTGCCTGACGGGCGGGGGGCCGTTGTCCATCCGCCTGACGGATGTCCGCCGGCCGTCCGCCTGCAGGATGTCCGTCGTCCGCCTGACGGAAGGGAGCGCGGGTAGGCGCACCCCCATGGGTGACATCGTCGTCGGCATGCGGCTGGGCCGATCCGGGGCTCGTCAGGAGCGGGTGGTATCCGGCGGGGCGGCGGGACGCCGAGGGGCGGTTACGGCATTACGCGGGGCGTTTCCCCGTGGTGGAGGTGGACGCCTCGTACTACGCGCTGCCCGCCGAGCGGAACAGCCGGTTGTGGGCGGAGCGTACGCCGGACGGGTTCGTGTTCGACGTGAAGGCGTTCTCGCTGCTGACCGGGCATCCGGCGCGGAGGGCGGTGATGCCGGACGGGCTGCCGCCCGATGCTTCGGACCCCGGTGTGCTCGACGCGGTGTGGGGTCATTTCGCGGCGGGTGTCGATCCGTTGCGGCGTGCCGGGCGGCTGGGCAGCGTGCTGTTCCGGTTCCCGCCGTGGTTCCGGCCGGGTACGCGGGCGGAGGAGTTCCTGGCGGCAACGGCCCGGCGCACCCAAGGGCGGCCTGTCGCGGTCGAGTTCCGGCACCCGGAGTGGTGGCAGGAGCAGCGGGCCGAGGAGACCCGTGCGCTGCTGGCGCGGTACGGCATGGCCGCCGTCGGCGTCGACATGAACCGCACGCTGCCGTCCTCGATCCCGCCGGTCACCCCGGTCACCTCGAGCCGGCTGTCCGTGGTGCGGTTCCACGGCCGCAGCGCCGCCTGGGGGACGGGCAGCAAGGAGGAGCGGTTCCGGTACGCCTACGACGAGAGTGAACTCCGCGCTTGGATGCCCCGGTTGCAAGCCCTGGCCGAGCAAGTGGACCAACTCCACGTGCTGTTCAACAACTGCTGCGGCGACGCGGCCTTACGTTCGGCGGAGACGATGACCCGGCTGCTCGGCCTCTCCGCGACGGCGGCTGCGGAACCGTGACTGTGTGTCAGGTCCCGTACGTATGGAAGCTGCTCATGTGCGGGTCAGCTCCGCCGCGCCGAAGGAGACGTCGAAGCGGTCGCACCAGATGGTGACGCTGCGGTAGCGGGCGGGGTCGACGTCCTCGGGCACGGTGTAGTTCTGGCTGCCCTTGTTGCCCTTGAGCTTGCCGAGGCTGACGTACCGGCCGTCGTCGAAGACGTGCCAGCCGGCGCGGCCGTCCTTCACCGGTGCGTCGGTCAGCCAGACGCGCAGATCCGGGCCGTTGCTGGTGTCGAGCCGCTCCAGCCGTACGACGTGACCGCCGTCGGCCAGCCGCAGCAGCTTCACGGTGCCGGAGGTGGCGTGCTCGTGGCTGATCAGCTCACCGCTCGCCAGGATTGCCGGGGACGCCGGCGCGGACGAACCCGGGGCGTCGGAGTCCGGAGCGGCGGGCGCGTCGGCGGCCGGTGCGCTCGCCGCGGGCAGCGCCTCCTGCACCGTCTCGTCCTGCCACAGCTTCCACGGCTGGAACCAGTACAGCCCGAACCCCACCCCGGCGACCGCCACCGCCAGCAGCCCGACCACCCACGGCCTGACCAGCGCCCTGCGCAACCGCCCCATGCCGTCCGCCTCCTCGCGCGTCCCTCGTCCTGCTCCCCGCTTCCCTCCTCCATTCAACGGGCGGGACGACCGCCAGGGGCCGCACAACCGATGACGAAACCCTTACGTCCGCGTCGACACGGGCGAACGTGCGAGGCCCCCGGTGCGGTGCTGCAATGGGACGGAATGTCACCGGAGGGCGGACATCGATCACCGGGAGTGACATCGTGAGCGACGAACACGACGAACGCGTGGATCCGGGCCCGACCGGCCCCCTGGCCGGGAGCCGGAAGCGATGAGCGCCCGGCGTCGGGGAGCACGCCGTACGGGGACGCGGCCGCGGAGTGGCCCGCACGGCCGTGGCCGGCGGAATCGGGAGCGCCGGACCGAACCGTGCGGCACGGCGGCTGCGGGGCCGCTGGGCGACCCCGACATGCAGCCCATCGGCACGCCGGCAGGCGTCCGGTGCCGGACCGCCGCCCGCGTCAGGCGCGCCGGGGGGGTGCGTTGACGTCGCCGTGGTTCAGGGTGACGTCGGCTACTCTCTGAGCATGTCGCACCCTGATGGTCTGCTCGTGAACATCGCCGCGATGGTGGAGGCCGAGCAGGACAGCCAGATGTCGCTCACCGTGGTGGTCCCCGGGGCCGTCATCACCGGGCGGCTGGCACCCGAGGCCATGTGGAGAGAGCGCGTCGCGGAGGTGCTCGGCGACTCGACCTCGCTGCGCCGTTTCGCCCCCGCCTTCTCCGTGTCGGGCGAACCGGGCGCCCGCCCCACCCACCTGCACTTCCACCTCGCCCGCATCCTCCAGGGCAGCTACGGCATCCCCGACACCGGCGGCATGTACCGGGTGGCGATCGCCGAGGTGAGCGCCTGGAGCGTGGGGGCGATCGGCTACTCCGACGAGTAGGCCCACGGCAGCACCGACGCAGCACCAGCGCACTGCCGCACAGAGGCACCGACGAGCACGGACAAGCGCGGACAAGCACGGACACCCGGGCCGCACAGGCGAACGGGACAAGTGAGGCCCTTCCGCCTGATCGGTGCCCCCGCGAAAGATGAGGGGTGTTCAGGATTCCGGGAATGTGCGCAGGAGCGGCACAAGGACTGCACACGAAGGTTCATTGCTGTCGTTACCGTGGCGTCCCGCCGGCGACCACTCGCGCCCGCGTCGGCACGCCGACTCAGGAAGACACGGATGGACTACTGCACCACCTGCCGCAGGCATCTGAACGGCGCCCTGGTGTGCCCGGGCTGCGGTGCCTACGCCCCCGACATAGCGCCGAAGGTGTCGGCGGCCCTCTCGGCCACGTCCTCCGACGCGTTCGATTCCTTCAACGCGTTCGAGCCCGCCCCGAAGGCGGCGTCGGCCGGGCAGTCCACGCAGTCGGAGGAGGCCCTGTCCCCTGACACCGGTGCCGCGATGTCCACGCCCACCGGGCGGGCCGCGCGGCGGCGGCAGCGGGCCCGGTGGAAGAAGGCGCAGCGGCGTGCCGTGGTCGCCACGGCCGTGGCGCTGGTCGGCGGCGGGCTGACCGTCGCCTCCATGGAGCGGGGCACGGGCGACCGCGCCCAGGCCGCGACGGCGCCCGAGCACTCCGGCATGGGCGGCGACGAGGGGCCCACCGCCCCCTTCGGACGCGACGCGATGCCCACGCCCCCGGCCGAGACCGACCGCGCGTCCAAGTCGCCGTCCGACGGCGGCGGCAAGCGGCGTTCCACGGCCGGTACCCCGTCCGCCGCGCCCAGCACGCCGTCCGACACCCGCACCGCGGACGCGGCCACCTCACGCACGCCGGTCGCCGCACAGCCGGCCACTCCGCCGGCCTCCACGTCCGGCGGGGGCGCGGGCTCGGCCGCGGGTTCCGGCAGGGCTTCGTCCGGCTCGGGCGGCTCGGACACGGCGACGGCACCCCCGTCGGCGGCGGGCAACGGCAGCAAGGGCGGGTCGAACGGCTCCGGCGGCTCCGGCGGCGGCAAGGGGACCGGTGGCTCGGGCCAGTCCGGCACCTCCCCGTCGTCCCCGTCCTCGCCCTCGTCCCCCTCGTCGCCCAGCGACCCCACGACCGACCCCACCTCGCCGGAC
This sequence comes from Streptomyces thermospinosisporus, assembly GCF_039526425.1. Classification (NCBI taxonomy): domain Bacteria; kingdom Bacillati; phylum Actinomycetota; class Actinomycetes; order Kitasatosporales; family Streptomycetaceae; genus Streptomyces; species Streptomyces thermospinosisporus. The sequence continues at coordinate 155 of NZ_BAAAIZ010000153.1, read as the reverse complement.
CGGCTCTGCCTGCTGGTCCTCTGCGTCGGCTGACCCGGCGGCCGCGGCACCGAGCCGAAGCCGGGCGCCGGCGGGGAACGCCCGGAGTCCGGCCTGCCGGTCAGTGCCCGCCGACGAGTCCCCCGCCTGCCGGTCAGTGCCCGCCGACGAGTCCC
>NZ_BAAAIZ010000152.1:0-835 GCF_039526425.1 Streptomyces thermospinosisporus | reverse complement strand
AGGAGGCCCTGTTGCCGCAGTCTTTCGCGCTCACCTGTGTGGAGTCCAACTCGCCGTCCCTGTCGTGTGACTGCCTCGCGCACAGGTTCGGCAACGCAGCCGACGGGCCGGAGCGCGTGCGGTGTTACGGCTCGGACATGACAGATGCGGAATGGCAGGTCATCCGGGCGGTGCTGCCGGTGCCCGCGTGGCTTGAAGGACGGGGCGGCCGACCGGAGAGCTATTGCCACCGTGTGATGCTGGATGCCGTCCGCTACGTGGTCGACAACGGCGTCAAGTGGGCCAATCTGCCTGCGGACTTCCCGCCGTACCGGCGTGTGCATGCATTCGCCCGCCGCTGGCAGGTGACGGGTCTGCTCGCCGAGTTCCACGACCGGCTGCGTGACCGCGTGCGGGACAAGGAGGGCCGCTCACCGGACCCGACGGCCGCCATTGTGGACTCGCAGTCACTGCGGGCAGCGGCGAACATCCCGCGCTCCACGTCCGGCTGGGACGGCGGGAAGAAGGTGGGTGGCCGCAAGCGGCACCTGGTGGTGGACTGCCTCGGCCTGGTCCTGGCCGTCGCGGTGACCGCGGCGAGCGTGCAGGACCGCGACGCCGCCGTCCCGCTGCTTGAGCGGCTGCGACAGATGTACTTCTCCATCCGCCTGGTGTGGGCGGACGGCGGCTATGCCGGGCGGCTGGTCGACTGGGCAGCCGAGAACCTCAACCTCACCCTGGAGATCGTCAGACGCACCGACGACACCACGGGCTTCGTGGTGCTGCCACGCAGGTGGGTGGTGGAAAGAACGCTCAGCTGGCTGATGCGTTCGCGCCGCTTGGTGCGCGACTACGA
>NZ_BAAAIZ010000151.1:0-42393 GCF_039526425.1 Streptomyces thermospinosisporus | reverse complement strand
GCGAAGCCGCCGGCGATCCCGGCGGAGATCACCAGGGCGTAGGGGCGGCCGTCCAGCGCGGCGGCGGTGAGCGCGGCGGCGGTGGAGGCGGCGGCGAGCGCGGGGCCGACCCCGGCGGCGAGGAGGTCGGGGCCGCCGCCGACCCGGCGCAGGGCCGCACCGGGCAGTTCGGTCTCGCGCACCTGCCCCGGGAACGCCCGGGCCACCGCGTCCCGTTCGGCGGGGACCGCGGTGGCCACGAGGATGCGTGCGGACGACGTGATCAGGCGTCCTTCTTCAGCCGGAAGGACCACAGCCCGGTGGCGTCGGTCTCGCCCTCCTTGATCGACACGAGGGTCGAGTCGCCCTGGGCGCCGTACTGCTCGTTGAAGAACACGCTGCCGGGGATGGTCCGGTACGTCTTCGTGCTGGAGTCGGTCAGCGGGCGGCCGTTCATCAGGATCGTCCAGCCCTCGTCGGCGATGTCCGGGTCCACACCGAAGCGCACGGTGGCGTCCGGGTCGACCTTGATCTCCTCGACGCCCTTGTCCTTCAGGCACTTGTTGATGTCGTCGGGCCTGAGCGTCGCACCCTCGCCGCCGCAGGTGGCCTCGGAGCTCACCGAGGAGTCGCCCACGGTGATCGTGGCCAGCGGCGTGGGCTTGTCACAGGCCGACAGGACGAGCAGTCCGGCGGATACGGCGCCGGCGGCGGCGACAGCGCGGCGGCGTCGCACAGCGGATTGCAACCTGGTCATGGCACGAAGGCTATAGGGCGCATCCGGTCCGCTTCCCACGCGGGGTGCGGCGTGGCCGGAGCGTTACGCCACTCGCGGCCGCCGGGCACCCCCGTGCCGGGCCGAACCGATCAGCGCCCGGACGGTGAGCAGCCACCCGGTGCCGACGATGCCCGCGCCGACCGCGAGGCCCAGCGGCCCGATCAGCGGCATGACGATGCCGATGGCGCCGCCCAGTACCCACGACATCTGCAGCAGCGTCTCGGAGCGGGCGAACGCCGAGGTGCGCACCAGTTCCGGCACGTCCCGCTGGATCAGCGCGTCCAGGGACAGTTTGGCCAGCGCCTGCGCGAACCCGGCGATCGCGGCGAGACAGGCGACCAGGAAGGCGCCGAAGAACACCGCCGCGATGACGGCGGCGCCCGCCACGCAGGCCACCACCGTCACGATGATGATCTCCGGGGCGCGGGATCTCAGCCAGGCGCCGACCGCCGTGCCGAGCGCGTTGCCGGTGCCGGCTGCCACGCCCACTATCCCCAGCGACACGGCGGCGCTCTGACCGGTCATCGGATGCTCGCGCAGCAGGAACGCCAGGAAGAAGATCAGGAAGCCGGTGAGGCAGCGAATGGAGGCGTTGGCGCCGAGCGCGTTGATGACGGCCGGGCCGACCGTGCGCAGCCCCGGCCGCTTGACCGGCTTCAGGTGCGGCCCGTGCAGATGCTGGGCGTCCGCGGCGAGCAGGGCGGTGTCCTCGCCCTTCGCGGAGTCCACCTTCGGCGGCAGGGTGAAGGACAGCACCGTCCCCACCACGAAGATCACAAACGCGCCGTAGAGCGGCCAGCGGGGCCCGATCTGCTGCAGCCCGGCGCCGATCGGCGCGGCGATCCCGGTGGCAAGCAGCCCGCCGAGGGTGACCCGTGAGTTCGCCTTGACCAGGGAGAACGTGGGCGGCAGCAGCCTCGGCACCACCGCGCTGCGGACCACTCCGTACGCCTTGGAGGCGACCAGCACGCCGAGCGCCGCCGGATACAGCTGCAGACTGCCGCTGACGACCGCTCCGGACAGCACCAGCGCCAGCAGCGCCCGGGCGAGCATCGCGCCGGCCATCGCCGCGCGGCGGCCGTGCGGCAGCCGGTCCAGCAGCGGGCCGACGACGGGGGCGAGCAGGGTGAAGGGCAGCATGGTGATCGCGAGGTAGAGGGCGACCCGCCCGCGGGCCTCGTCCGTCGGCACGGAGAAGAAGACGGTCGACGCCAGCGCCACGGTGATCATCACGTCGCCGGCGCCGTTCACGCCGTGCAGCTCGATCAGCTTGCCGAGGCCGGACTCCCCGGCGCCGTGCGCATGGGTGGCCTTGCGGATCCCGCGTGCGGCTCCGGTGAACGGGAGATGCAGCGCGCGGCCGACCGCACGGAGACGGCCCGCCCGCCTTCCCTTGACCCCTTTCGGCCCACCGCTCCCGGTGGCGCCGCGGGGTGTCCTCGCGGTAGCCACGACGCCATAGTGCCCCGAGAAGCGGCTCCCTAGTGCTTCATCGGCCGGGACGCGGCGGCGGTGCGGCTGTCCGGCGCAACGGCGACGGCGGCTGATGACGGCTGACGGCGGCCGGCGGCGTGCCGGGCGGCGCGCGGACGGCGAGATCAACCGTCGGTGTAGGCCCAGCGGACGCGAGAAGGTAGCGTGCGTATCTCAGCCATCCCGCAGAATGGATGGAGGCGCGCCCGAGCACGATTCGGCGCGGACGTCGACGCGGTCCACCGGTCCGCTCCGTCCGCCCCCCGCGCTTGAGCGGCGCACTCGTGAGACGGCGTAGGAGAGAAGCGATACCTGTGAGCGCAGCAACGCGAAGCCGGACCCCCGACCGTCTGTGCGCCGAGGCGGTCGACCTCGCGCGCGCCGCAGCCGAGGAAGCCGCCGCGCCCGGGGTCGTGGGCGAGTACGAGGGTTGCGTCTCCGAGGGCGACCGGGTCGTCACGCACTTCTTCGAGTGCAAGGAACTCGGCTACCGCGGCTGGCGCTGGGCCGTCACCGTCGCCCGCGCCTCCCGCGCCAGGATCGTCACGGTGGACGAGGCGGTGCTGCTGCCCGGCCCCGACGCGCTGCTCGCACCCGAGTGGGTGCCGTGGAGCGAGCGGCTGCGCCCCGGGGACCTCGGGCCCGGCGACCTGCTCCCCACCGACGCGGAGGACCTGCGGCTCGAACCCGGCTACACGGGCGCGGACGAGGTCCCGCCCAACTCGGTGCTCTCCGAGGAGATCGCCGACCTGGCCGAGGCGGAGGACGCGGAGGTCACCCCGGGCACGCCCGCGCACCAGCCCGCCCCGGCGCGCGGCTCGATCGCCGCGGTCGCCGAGGAACTGGGCCTGGGCCGCGCCCGCGTGCTGTCCCGCTACGGCCTGCACAGCGCGGCGGACCGCTGGGAGGAGGCGTTCGGCCCCAAGACCCCGATGGCCCAGGCGGCCCCCGCCTCCTGCGTCAGCTGCGGCTTCCTCGTCCCCATCGGCGGCTCCCTCGGCCAGGCCTTCGGCATCTGCGCCAACGAGTACTCCCCGGCCGACGGCCACGTGGTCTCCCTCGCCTACGGCTGCGGCGGCCACTCCGAGGCGGCGGTCATGCCGAAGCCGCCGCGCCCGGCCCCGCCGGTCATCGACGAGACCCGGGTCGACCCCTTCCCCCTCCGCCCGTCCCCCGACTCCGGCTCCGTCCCCTCCACGGAGGACGAGGACTCGGCGGAACTGGGGCACTCGTAGAGCGGGCGGTCACTCAGGGGCGGGGGGTCACTCGTCTCCGAAGATCTGCTCTGCCTCGGTCGCGATCACTGCTCGGGCGAGCCATTGGCGCAGGATCTCGGGGTCGTGGCATTCCAGGACACGGCTGCGTACGGCGTCGGGGATGTCGAGGCCGCGCTGCTCGAGGACAAGCAGAACGTCTTGGGCGCCTCTGTGGATCTCGCCCTCAGTGCGGATCTCCTCGGCGATGTACGACTTGTAGAAGGAGAGGTCCACGGCCACCAGGTTCCTCCAGAGATCCTTGGCCGGGCTTCTTGCCAGGCCTTGAGCGGTGAATTCGATGATGGGATCCGCGACGGCTTCCGGCGCGTCCTGCAACGCGGCGGACAGGGCCTTCGGTATCCCATTGACGGCCGGCTCGGCGGCGTGAGTGATGGCCGCCAGGCTGGCCAGGACGAGATCGGCGCGGGCTTCCTCCGGGTCGGTGATGACCGGCATGTTGTGCGGGCCGGCGACCAGGGGTCGCAGGGTGAGCGTGGGCACCTGGGCGGGCCCGCTGCTGACCTGCTGCCCCGCCCACTTGGCGGTGGTGTGGTCCTGGCAGACCACCAGGAGCGCGGTGGGCAGCCGGTACTTCGTCCACAGGTACGAGACGTAGCAGGCCCAGCTCGCCTGCTTCTCCGGGTGCTTCTTCCCCTGGGCCTCGACGGCCAGGAGGAAGGCTCCTTGCTCGGCGGTCTCCAGACGCAGCAGCGTGTCGACCCGGCGTTCGACGGGGCTCGCTTCGGTGAGGTCGGTCGGGAGGATCGCGGCGCCCACCGGGGGTGGCATGTCGACACCCAGGAAGCGCGAGACACGGCTGAAGAGGCCGGGGTCGTGCTGGAAGATGCGATGCATCGCCTCGTGCGGCGGACTGACCATGCGCTTCCTTGCTTCTTGCATATGCCACGGGGAACTCGGAGCGAGCGTAGGGGAGTTGTCCGGGGCGGCGTGCGGGTGATCGCGGGAGGTTCACCCGGGCGAGTGAGGGGTGATCGCCGGGCCTGTCCGCGACCAGGGCCGACCCGGCACCGGTGCTCGCCCGCCGGCCTGCGCTGCGGATCTTGGTGGGTGTGGCCGCCGGGGCGGTACCTTCGACCACACGCGCCGATGTGGGCCCCGGAGGAGAGATCAACGTGAGCATGTTCGTGCGGCCCGCCGCAGAGGGGGCCGATCCGTTCGGGACGGCCCGGTTGCGGCGAGGGGTGCTGGACGCCTGGGCCACCAGCCCCGCGCGGTTCCGGGAGGACGCCAACGCCGAGGAGGACCTGGTCCTCGGCGGCTACCGGGACCGGCTCGTCGTCGAACTCGCGCAGAACGCCGCCGACGCCGCCGCCCGCGCCCAAGTGCCGGGCCGGCTCCGGCTGACCCTGCGGGACGGAGTGCTGGTCGCCGCCAACACCGGCGCCCCGCTGGACGCCGCCGGAGTCGAGTCGCTGTCCACCCTGCGCGCCTCCGCCAAGCGGGACGAGCCGGAGCGGGCCGTGGGACGGTTCGGCGTCGGCTTCGCCGCCGTGCTCGCCGTCTCCGACGAGCCCGCCGTCGTCGGACGGCACGGCGGTGTGCGCTGGTCCCTCGCCGAGGCGCGGGAACTGGCCCAGGAGACCGCCCGGCACAGCCCCGGCCTCGGCGACGAGATCCGGCGCCGCGACGGACATGTGCCCCTGCTGCGGCTGCCCTTCGCCGCCGAGGGCACCCCGCCCGCCCCGTACGACACCGCCGTCATCCTGCCGCTGCGCGACGCCGCGGCCGCCGACCTCGCCGAGCGGCTGCTGAACGCCGTCGACGATGCGCTGCTGCTCACCCTGCCCGGGCTCGAGGAGGTCGTCGTCGAGACCGGCGACGACCAGCCCCGCACGCTGCGGCGGCGCGCCGAGGCCGGCCTCACCGTCGTGGAGGACTCCCGGGACGGGACCACCCGGTGGCGCACCGCCACCGCGCACGGCCCGATCGCCCCCGAGCTGCTCGCCGACCGGCCCGTCGAGGAGCGGCTGCGCCCGCACTGGTCGGTGACCTGGGCCGTCCCCGCCGACGACGACGGCAGCCCCGGCCGCCCCCGCACCAGCCCCGTCCTGCACGCCCCCACGCCCAGCGACGAGCCGCTCGGCGTCCCGGCCCTGCTCATCGCCTCCTTCCCGCTCGACTTCACCCGGCGGCACGCCGCCTCCGGCCCGCTCACCGACTTCCTCGTCGAGCGCGCCGCCGACACCTACGCCGAACTCCTCGCCGAGTGGCGGCCCGTGACCACCGGGATCATCGACCTGGTGCCCGGCCCGCTCGGCAGGGGCGAGCTGGACGGGGCGCTGCGCCGGGCGATCCTGGAACGGCTGCCGCGCACCGCGTTCCTGCCGCCGGCCGTCCCGCCCGGCGAGGGGGGCGACGACAGCGAGCTGCCGGAGGCACTGCGCCCGCGGGACGCCGAGATCGTCGAGGGCGCGGGCTCGGACACCGTACGGGTGCTGGCCCAGGTGCTGCCGACGCTGCTGCCCGCCGGTCTGGAGCGGCGGGTCGAGCTGCGCACGCTCGGCGTCGCCCGCATCCCGCTCACCGACGCGATCGACCGGCTCGCCGGCCTGGAGAAGGCCCCCGACTGGTGGCGGCGCCTCTACGAGAGCCTCGCCGGCGTCGACCCCGACCGGCTGTCCGGGCTGCCGGTGCCGCTGGCCGACGGGCGCACCACCATCGGGCCGCGGCAGGTGCTCCTGCCGGGCCCGGACGCCGCGCGGATCGACCCGGAGGTGCTGGGCCGGCTCGGCCTGAAGGTCGCCCACCCGGACGCCGCGCACCCCCTGCTGGAGAAGCTCGGCGCGCTCCCGGCGACCCCGCGCGCCGTGCTCACCACCCCGCAGGTGCGGGCCGCCGTCGCCGCCTCGCTGGACGACGAGGGGCCGCTGAACTGGGAGGAGGAGGGCCTCGACGCCGAGGAACTCGCCGACCTCGTGCTGGGCCTGGTGCGGGACGCGGGCCTGGAACCCGGCGACGAGCCCTGGCTGGGCGCCCTGGCGCTGCCCGACGAGGACGGCGAGCTGTCCCCCGCCTGCGAACTGGTCTTCCCCGGCGGCCCCTTCGCCTCCGTGATGCGCGAGGGCGAACTCGCCGCCGTCGACGCCGAGCTGGCCGAACGGTGGGGCGAGCAGCCGCTGGCCGCCTGCGGCGTCCTGGTGAACTTCACCCTGATCCGCGCCACCGACGTCGTCCTCGACCCCGACGAACTCGAGCCGCGCGAGGGCGACTACCCCGAGCCGGACGACGCGGGACTGCTGGACGCGGTGGACGTGTGGTGCGAGGACATCCTCGACCGCTTCCCCGACACGCCCGTGCCGCCGGTCGCCACCGAGATCGTCGCCGTCCGCGACCTGGACCTGGTCGACGACGACCAGTGGCCCCGCGCCCTCGCCCTGCTGTCCCGCCCGCCGCTGCGGGACGCGCTGACCCAGCCGGTGCGGATCCTGCTGCCGGACGGCACCCACGAGGTCGTACGGCCCTACACCGCCTGGTGGCTGCGCGGCCACCCCGTGCTCGACGGACGCCGCCCGGCCGGCCTGCGCGCCGCCGGCGGCGACCCGCTGCTGCGCGGGCTGTACGACGAGGCCGACGCGACCGGCTTCGACGACGAGCAGGTGCTGCGCGCGCTGGGCGTGCGCACCTCCGTGTCGGCCCTGCTCGACGAGCCGGGCGGCGCGGCCGAACTCCTTGACCGCCTCGCCGACCCCGACCGCGAGGTCACCGCACCCCAACTGCACGCCCTGTACACCGCGCTGGCCGAACTGGACCCCGAGCAGGTGACCCTGCCGGACGAGCTGCGCGCGGTCGTCGACGGGGAAGTGCGGGTCGTGGACGCGGCCGACGCGGTGGTCGTCGACTCGCCCGACCTGCTCCCCTTCACCGAGGGCGTCCCCCTCCTCCCGGTCCGCCCCACCCGCGCCGCCGAACTCGCCGAACTCTTCCAGGTGCGCCGCCTGAGCGAGTCCGTCACCGGCGAGGTGCACAGCAAGGGCACGGAGCACGAGGTCCCGGACTCCGTACGCGTCCTGCTCGGCCCGCGCACGCCCTCCTCCTACGTCGAGCACGAGGAACTCGTCGTCGACGGCATCGAGATCGACTGGCGCCTCACCGACGACGGCGTCGTCCACGCCGCCACCCTCGAGGGCGTCGCCGCAGGCCTCGCCTGGGCAGCCGGCCAGTGGCCCCGCCGCTTCGAGGTGGCAGCCCTCCTGGAGGACCCGTCCCGCACGGAGGAACTGGCCCGGGACCGCTGGTTCGACTGAGGCCGGGCACTGAGATGCCCCGCCGGCGTGCGCCGGCGGGGCATCCAGGGGCTTGCCTCCGCTTTCTCGGTCAGTCGCGGAGGTGCTGGTGATGGCCTCGTGCCAGTGTCAGACCGCCATCGACCGCGCGCAGGCGTCGTGGTCCCACCTCAGCCTGATGTCTTCGTCCGGGTACCGATCCCGCACGGCGGACGGCGCGCGGCGGACGCGGCATGCGGCCCGCCGGCCGACCGGGGTCAGGCGGGGAAGCGGCGGTCCACCCACCTCCACACGAACTCCAGGGTGACCGCCGCCGCGACCGCCACGCCCACCGCGATCCACGGCAGCGTCATGCCGACCAGCTTCAGGGCGAAGAACTCCTGCAGCCACGGCACCGCCAGCACCAGCAGGAAGGCTCCTGCCATCGCCGCGACCAGGGCGATGCGCCACCAGGTGCAGGGGCGGGCGATGACCGCCAGGACCCAGATGGAGATCAGGAAGAGGGTCAGGGTCGCCGCGCTGGTCTCCGCCTCCAGGGCGCCCTCGCCGGAGTAGTGGGCGCGGGCCAGCAGGTACGTCGCGAAGGTGGCGAGCGCGGCCAGTACTCCGCCGGGGATGGCGTACCGCATGACCCTGCGGACGAAGTGGGGGCGGGCCCGCTCGCGGTTGGGGGCAAGGGCCAGGAAGAACGCCGGGACGCCGATGGTCAGCGTGGACAGCAGGGTCAGATGGCGGGGCAGGAACGGGTACTCCACCTGCGAGCAGACCACCAGGATGGCCAGCAGCACCGAGTACACCGTCTTCACCAGGAACAGCGTCGCCACCCGCGTGATGTTGCCGATGACCCGGCGGCCCTCCGCCACCACCGACGGCAGCGTGGCGAAGCTGTTGTTCAGCAGCACGATCTGCGCGACGGCCCGGGTCGCCTCCGATCCCGAGCCCATCGCCACGCCGATGTCCGCGTCCTTCAGCGCCAGCACGTCGTTCACGCCGTCGCCGGTCATCGCCACGGTGTGCCCGTGCGACTGCAGCGCGCCCACCATGTTCCGCTTCTGCTGCGGGGTGACCCGGCCGAAGACGGTCGCCTCGTCCAGCGCCTCGGCCATCTCGTCCCGGTCGGCGGGCAGCCGGCGTGCGTCGACCGTCCTGCCCTCCAGGCCGAGCTTCGAGGCGACCGCCCCGACCGACACCGCGTTGTCGCCGGAGATGACCTTGGCGCGGACGTTCTGCTCCTCGAAGTAGCGCAGGGTGTCGGCGGCGTCCGGGCGCAGCCGCTGCTCCAGCACCACCAGCGCGGCCGGCCGGGCGCCCTCGGCGACGTCCTCGGCGGACAGGGCCCGGCCGGTGCGGGCCAGCAGCAGCACCCGCAGCCCCCGCCGGTTGAGGCGGTCGGTGTCCTTCAGCGCCGGGTGGCCGGCGGCCAGCAGGACGTCGGGCGCCCCGAGCAGCCAGGTCACGGTCCCGCCGCGGCCGCCGTCCTCCTCGAGCACGGCCCCGCTGTACTTGCGGGCGGAGGAGAAGGGCAGCGCCTCGGTGCAGCGCCGGCCGCCGGCCGCCGGGTAGCGGTCGATGATCGCCCGGAGGGAGGCGTTGGGGCGGGGGTCGGAGGCGCCGAGCGCCCCGAGCACCCCGTGGACGTACGGCTCCTCGTACCCGTCGAAGACCCGCAGCTCGGTGACGTCCATGCCGCCCTCGGTCAGGGTGCCGGTCTTGTCCAGGCACACCGTGTCGACCCGCGCCAGCCCCTCGATGGCGGGCAGCTCCTGCACCAGGCACTGCTTGCGGCCGAGCCGGATCACACCGATCGCGAAGGCGATGGAGGTGAGCAGCACCAGCCCTTCCGGGACCATCGGCACGATGCCGCCGACGGTGCGGGCGATGGAGTCCTTCAGCTCGTTGTCCTTCACCACCAGCTGGCTGATGATCAGGCCGATCGCGGTCGGGATCATCATCCAGGTCACGTACTTGAGGATCGTGGAGATGCCCGAGCGCAGCTCGGAGTGGACCAGGGTGAAGCGGGAGGCCTCCTCGGCGAGCCGCGCCGCGTATGCCGCGCGGCCCACCTTGGTCGCCTGGAAGGCGCCGCCGCCCGCGACCACGAAGCTTCCGGACAGCACCTGGTCCCCGGGCCGTTTGACCACCGGGTCGGCCTCGCCGGTGAGCAGCGACTCGTCGATCTCCAGCATGTCGGTCTCGACGCACACCCCGTCGACGACGATCTTGACGCCCGGCCCGATCTCGATGAGGTCGTCGAGCACGATCCCGGACGTGCTGACCTCGGTGGCCGTCCCGTCCCTGCGCACCGTGGGCCGCACCTCGCCGATCAGCGCCAGCGAGTCCAGGGTCTTCTTCGCCCGCCACTCCTGCACGATGCCGATGCCGGTGTTGGCGAGGATCACGAAGCCGAACAGGCTGTCCTGGATGGGCGCGACCACCAGCGTGATCACCCAGAGCACGCCGATGATCGCGTTGAAGCGGGTGAAGACGTTGGCGCGGACGATGTCGGTCAGCGACCGGCTGCTGCGCACCGGCACGTCGTTGACGCGGCCGCGGGCCACCCGCTCGGCGACCTCGGCGGAGGTCAGTCCGGTCGCCGGAGTGATGCGGAAGCCGGCTCGCGCGACGTCGGCCTGGGTGCCCGCGTCGAGATGCGTCATGCATTCGACGGTACGTGCGGACGGGGGCATTCACCCGCCGGAGGCGCGGAGTTCAGACCACGGTGGGACGGGCCTCGGGGCCTTGTCGTGCCGTGGTCGTACGACGGGGGCAGGCGGTGGGCCGACGGGCAGTCACGAGGAGGCGGACTGCCGCTCCTCGCGCTCCGCCTGCGCCCGCTTGATCGCCGCGTCCCGCTTGCGCACGTACCAGATGCCGATCAGCCCGAGTCCGCCGCCGGCCAGGCAGGTCCACAGCCACCAGGTGTGGCCGTGCTCTTCGAACCAGCTGTAGAAGGGCAGCTGCACCAGGAAGAGGACGAACCAGACGATCGTGCCGCCGACGACGGTGCCGACGACCGGCCCCTCCAGGGGCTCCGGCGCCTCGTGCCTGATCGGGGTACCCGAGAAAAGCCCTGCCATGAGCGACAGCTTACGGGGCCTGCCTCTCTACGCGAGTAGATGGATTTGCGGCCGCCATATGTTCATACTGAATCCGTTTGTCTCTGACCACTTCTGTTCGTAGGAAACACCAAAGGGTCTTGGGGGAGGCCCGCTGGTGATGAGGTCCCGCATGTCCACCTCGGCCCCCGCCAAGGCCCCCAGCCCCGACCAGCCGGGGTCCGGCCCGGCGTCCGGAGCGCTCGACCGTTTCTTCAAGATCTCCGAGCGCGGCAGCACCCTCGCCCGCGAGGTCCGCGGCGGTTTCGCCACCTTCTTCGCGATGGCCTACATCATCGTGCTGAACCCGATCATCCTGGGCAGCGCGAAGGACATGTACGGCCACCAGCTGGACAACGGCCAGCTGGTCACCGCGACCGCGCTGACGGCGGCGTTCGCCACGCTGCTGATGGGCGTCATCGGCAACGTCCCGATCGCGCTGGCCGCGGGGCTCGGCGTGAACTCGGTCGTCGCGCTCCAGCTCGCCCCGCGGATGTCCTGGCCGGACGCCATGGGCATGGTGGTGCTGGCCGGTTTCGTGGTGATGCTGCTGGTCGCCACCGGTCTGCGCGAGCGCGTGATGAACGCCGTGCCCTACGGGCTGCGCAAGGCCATCGCGATCGGTATCGGCCTGTTCATCATGCTGATCGGCCTGGTGGACGCCGGCTTCGTCTCCCGCATCCCCGACGCCGCCCAGACCACCGTCCCGCTGCAGCTCGGCGCGGACGGTCACCTCACCGGCTGGCCGGTGCTGGTCTTCGTGCTCGGCGCGCTGCTCACGCTGGCGCTGATCGTGCGCCGGGTGCCGGGCGCGATCCTGCTGTCGATCGTGGTGATGACGGTCGTCGCCATGATCATCAACGCCTTCGCCGACATCCCCTCCTGGGGTCTGACCAGCCCGACCTGGCCCGGCAACCCGGTGGCGACCCCTGACTTCGGCCTGATCGGCGAGGTCAGCCTGTTCGGCGGGTTCGGCAAGGTCGGGGTGCTGACGGGCGTGCTGTTCGTCTTCACCGTGCTGCTGTCGTGCTTCTTCGACGCGATGGGCACGATCATGGGCGTCTCCGACGAGGCCAGGCTGACCGACGGCGAGGGCCAGATGCCCGGCATCAACAAGGTGCTCTTCGTCGACGGCATCGCGGTCGCCGCGGGCGGCGCCGGCTCGGCCTCGGCCACCACCTGCTTCGTGGAGTCCACCGCCGGTGTCGGCGAGGGCGCGCGCACCGGCTTCGCCAATGTGATCACCGGTGCGCTGTTCGCCGTGGCGCTGTTCCTCACGCCGGTCGCCACCATGGTCCCGTCGCAGGCGGCCACGCCCGCGCTGGTCGCGGTGGGCTTCCTGATCCTGGCGGGGTCGGTCAAGGAGATCGACTGGGCGGACTACACGATCGCCGTCCCGGCCTTCGTGACGATGCTGATGATGCCGTTCACCTACTCGATCACCAACGGCATCGGGATGGGCTTCATCACCTTCGTGGTGCTGCGCCTGGCGGTCGGGCGCGGCCGGGAGGTCCCGCCGGCGATGTACGTGGTGGCGGCGGTGTTCGCCTTCTACTACCTGATGCCGGCACTGGGCCTGACCTGACCGGCGGGGTCCCCGCCCGCGCCCTCGGCAGGGCTCAGGTGACCCCGTAGAACTTCTCCGTCTCCTCGACGGCGGCCTGGAACCGCTGGTCGAAGTCATCGCGCATGAGCGTCCGGACGACATAGTCCTGGACGCTCATGCCGCGTCTGGCGGCATGCTCCTTGAGCCGTTCGAGCAGTTCGTGGTCTATGCGGAGGCTGAGCACTTCGGTCCCCATGGCTCATGAGCGTTGCCGCACCCTTCGGTGCGGTGTGTCAGGTTCCGTTGAAGGATCACCCATATGAGTGATCCGGTGTCTGAGTGGCGGTCGTCACGGGCATCCATGGACTTCTCCAGTGGTCCTTAGCCAGGGTAATGAGATAACCTAAACAACATGCCGGACCTCAGCCATGGCGACGACGCGGCCGCCGTGAACGCACTCCGATCCGCCGTGATGCGGCTGTCCCGTCGGCTCAAGCACCAGCGGGTCGACGAGTCGCTCAGCCCCACCGAGATGTCGGTGCTGGGCACCCTGGCCCGCTGCGGCAGCGCCACCCCGGGCGAGCTCGCCCGCAAGGAACACGTCCAGCCGCCGTCGATGACCCGCATCGTGGCGCTGCTGGAGTCCAAGGGGCTGGTCCGGCTGGAGCCACATCCGGACGACCGGCGCCAGAAGGTCGTGACGCAGACCGAGCGGGCAGAGGCGATGCTCGAGGAGAGCCGCCGCAAGCGCAACGCCTTCCTGGCCTCCCTGGTGGAGGAGCTCGACGAGGAGGAGTGGGCCAAGCTGCGCGTCGCGGCCCCGGTGCTGGAGAAGCTGGCGCACCTGTAGGACGTCGATTCGCGAGGAGGCGAACCTTTTGAGTACGGGACCCGGAGCACCTTCCGCCCCCGCACCGGACACCCGCGAACCCGCCCGCGAGACCACCCCCCGCAAGACGTCGATGTTCTCCTCGCTGAGGATCAGGAACTACCGCCTGTTCTTCCTCGGCCAGGTCGTCTCCAACATCGGCACCTGGATGCAGCGCATCGCCCAGGACTGGCTGGTGCTCAGCCTCACCGGCTCCTCCGCCGCCGTCGGCATCACCACCGCCCTGCAGTTCCTGCCGATGCTGCTGTTCGGCCTGTACGGCGGCGTGCTCGTCGACCGCCTGCGCAAGCGCCCCACGCTTCTCGTCACCCAGTCCGCGATGGCGCTCACCGCGATCGCGCTCGCCGTCCTCACCCTGACCGGGCAGGTGCGGGTCTGGCACGTCTACGTCGCCGCCTGCGCCGTCGGCCTGGCCACCGTGGTCGACAATCCGGCCCGCCAGTCCTTCGTCTCCGAGCTGGTCGGCCCCCGCCGGCTGCAGAACGCGGTCAGCCTGAACTCGGCGAACTTCCAGTCCGCCCGCCTGGTCGGCCCCGCCGTCGCCGGCCTGCTGATCACCGGCGTCGGCACGGGCTGGGCGTTCCTCCTCAACGGCCTGTCCTTCGTGGCGCCGCTCACCGGCCTGCTGCTGATGCGCTCCCGTGAGCTGCACGCCGTGGAGCGCGCGCCGCGCGGCAAGGGCCAGCTGCGCGAGGGCCTGCGCTATGTGGCCGGCCGCCCCGAGCTGATCTGGCCCATCGTGCTGATCGGCTTCATCGGCACCTTCGCCTTCAACTTCCCCGTCTACCTCTCCGCCTTCGCCGACGACGTCTTCCACGGGGACGCGGGCGTCTACAGCATGTTCAACACGCTGATGGCGGTCGGTTCGCTGGCCGGCGCCCTGCTCGCCGCCCGCCGCGGCACGGCCCGGCTGCGCCTGCTGATCCTGGCCGCGCTGGCCTTCGGCACGCTGGAGATCCTCGCCGCGGCCGCCCCCGAGCTGTGGATGTTCGCCCTGCTGATGATCCCGATCGGCCTGTTCGCGATGACGGTCAACGTCACCACGAACACCTCCATCCAGATGTCCACCGACCCGGCCGTCCGGGGCCGCGTCGTGGCCCTCTACATGATGGTCTTCCTCGGCGGCTCCCCGGTCGGCGCGCCCGTCGTCGGCTGGCTCACCGACACCTACGGCGCCCGCATCGGCTTCGCCGCCGGCGGTGCCGTCGCCATCACCGCCGCCGCCGTCATCGGCCTGATCCTGGCCCGCGTGGGCAACCTCCGCCTCACCATCGGCTGGCACCACGGCCACCCCCACATCCGCTTCGTCCCGAGGGAGCAGCGCGAGGAGGAGCTGGCCCGGGCGGTGTAGCGGACGGGTGGCCGGCCGGGCGCGCCGGTCAGTCGCGGGGGAAGTCGTCGGTCTTGAGGACGAGGCCGACGGGGGTGTCGGTGAGGTCGATGTCGACGCCGAAGCCGAAGCTGACGCTGCTGTGGTACTTGCCGTCCTGCGGCAGGGTGTGCAGGTGCCATTCACCGGCGTACGGGTCGACGATCAGATACACGGGGACGCCGGCCGCCGCGTAGGTGTCCTTCTTGGGCCCGTAGTCGTTGGACGCGGTGTCCTTGGAGATGACTTCGGCGACGAACTCGACGTCCTCATGGCGCCAGAGGCCCTTGGCGTCCTTCTGAGCGCCTTCCGCCAGCGCCACGATGTCGGAGGCGAAACCGTTGAGGCGGCCCGGGTAGTCCATGCGGACATCGGACTTGACGCGTTTGCGCGGATACTTGGTCCGCAGCTGGTCGTAGATGTCCGCGATGATGTCCCAGTGGGTGTCCCGCTGCGGCGTCATGAAAATGTGCCCCCCGACGATCTCGGCCTTGTAACCCTCGGGGACGGGCATCCTCTCCAGCCACTCGAACATCATGTCGAGCGTGAGTTCGTCGCCGCTCTCGGCCATCTCGATCCTGTCATCAAGGACGGTCATCGTGGCGCTCCTCCCCGGCTGGCCGCTCGATGCGTACAGCCGCGCAGTACAACGATACGCACGGTGACCGGGTCACCCGGGGCAGACTGGCCCCCATGAGACTGTTCGCTGCCGTGTTGCCGACCGAGGACGTCGTCGCGGAGCTTGCGGCGGAGGTGGCGGCGCTGAAGACGCTGCCGGGGGCCGACGGGCTGCGGTGGACCGGGCAGCCGGGGTGGCACTTCACGCTGGCCTTCTACGGGGAGGTCGACGAGGAGCTGGTGCCCGCGCTGACCGAGCGGCTCGGGCGGGCCGCGTCCCGTACGGAGCCGTTCGCGCTGGCGCTCAGCGGCGGGGGTCAGTTCGGGCGCGGGAGGGCCCTGTGGGCCGGGGCGGACGGCGATGTGCGGGCCCTCGGGGTGCTCGCCGGACGGGCCGAGTCGGCGGCGCGCAAGGCGGGCATCGACATGGGGGAGCACCGCCGGTACAAGCCGCATCTGACGGTGGCCCGCAGCCGGGACGGCATCGACGCCCGGCCCTTCGTCGCGCAGCTGCGCGCGTTCCGCAGCCGTACCTGGACCGTGGCGGAGCTGGCGCTGGTGCGCAGCAACCTGCCGACGTCCGGGGTGCCGGGCGAGCAGCCCCGCTACGAGGCGGTCGCGCGCCGGATGCTCGGGGCGGCCGGTTAGGCTCGAAGGCGTGGACCCGAAGACCCGTAACCGGATCATGGCCGGTGCGCTCGTGCTGATGTTCGTCGTGGTGGCGCTGGCGGCGGTGCTCGGGAACTAGTTCCAGGGCCTGGCTTTCGGATCTTGCCGCCGGTCGCGGGGTCCGGCACGCGCATCTGCGGCGTTGTCGTCGGTTGGCGACTCCCCCGCGCTCGGCTGCGCTCGCGCGGGAGGGACCCCCATCGCGGCGCCGCCCTCCTCCGCCTTGCAGCTGCACGCACCAGACCCCGCTCGGGCCGGCTGCAAGGGCACCGCCACCGGAAGCGGCAAGATCCGAAAGACAGCCCCTGGCGCCGCAGCCGGCTTCCGTGTGCGGGAACGTCCGGTCCCGCCCGCTACCAGGCGAAGGCCTCCGGGGACGGGCCCGGGCCGGGGAAGATCTCGTCCAGGCCGGCCAGCAGTTCCTCGCTCAGCTCCAGCTCCGCCGCCCGCAGCGCGGACGTCAGCTGCTCCGCGGTGCGCGGGCCGACGATCGGGCCGGTGACGCCGGGGCGGGTGAGCAGCCAGGCCAGGGCCAGCTCGCCGGGCTTCAGCCCGTGCTTGTCGGCCAGATCCTCGTACGCCTGGATCTTCGCGCGGGCGGCTGGGTCCTGCAGCGTCTCGGCGGCCCGCCCGGAGGCCCGCCGCCCGCCCTCGGCCTGCTTCTTCAGCACCCCGCCCAGCAGCCCGCCGTGCAGCGGCGACCAGGGGATCACCCCGAGCCCGTAGTCCTGCGCGGCCGGGATGACCTCCATCTCGGCGCGCCGCTCGTAGAGGTTGTACAGGCACTGCTCGCTGACCAGCCCGATGGTGCCGCCGCGGCGGGCGGCGAGCTCGTTGGCCTGGGCGATCTTGTAGCCGGGGAAGTTGGAGGAGCCGACGTAGATGATCTTGCCCTGCTGGATCAGGACGTCGATGGCCTGCCAGATCTCCTCGAACGGGGTGGCCCGGTCGATGTGGTGGAACTGGTAGAGGTCGATGTGATCCGTCTGGAGCCGCTTGAGGCTGGCGTCCACGGCCCGGCGGATGTTGACCGCGGAGAGCTTGTCGTGGTTGGGCCAGACCTCGCCGTCGGTGCCCATGTTCCCGTACACCTTGGTGGCGATGACGACCTTGTCGCGCCGGCCGCCGCCCTTGGCGAACCAGTTGCCGATGATGCTCTCGGTGCGGCCCTTGTTCTCGCCCCAGCCGTAGACGTTGGCGGTGTCGAAGAAGTTGATCCCGGCGTCCAGCGCCGCGTCCATGATGGCGTGACTGCCGGCCTCGTCGGTCTGCGGACCGAAGTTCATCGTGCCGAGGACGAGTCGGCTGACCTTGAGTCCGGTGCGTCCGAGCTGCGTGTACTTCATGACTGTCCAGCCAACGTCGTGGAGTGCGCTCTAAGCAAGGGGACGTCCCGCGGCCCTCCGCCCGCCCGGCTGTCGACCCCGTAGCGCACACCGACGTGCTGCGCGCCATGACGGGGTGCCGGTCAGCGGCCCCGGCCGCCGATGCGGTCCCGCACCTCGTAGGGGCCGCCCAGACCCCAGCTCTGCCACATCGCGTCCGCGAAGGACGCCGCCAGCTTGTGCTCGCCGCTGGCGTTGGGGTGCGTGCCGTCGTAGGTGTCGGCGTGGATGTCGTACGACGGGGCCGGGTTGGCCAGCAGGACGGGGGAGGCGGGGGTGTCCAGGTCGGCCGCGGTCTTGGCCAGGCGCTCGTTGAACTCGGTGACCTGGGCGGCGAAGGGGGCGTCCTGCTGGGCGCGGATGTTGGGGATCACCGGCAGCAGGACCATCCGGATGCCCGGGCGGGCGGCCCGCGCCTCGTCGACGAAGGTGCGGACGTTGGCCGCCGTCTGCTCGGCGTTGGTGTAGAAGCCCAGGTCGATCAGGCCGAGGGAGACCAGGAGCACGTCGGCGCGGCAGGTGCGGACCGCCTCGCCGATCAGCGGGGCCATATGGCACCAGCCCTCGCCCCACCCGGCCAGATGCGCCCGCGGGAAGTCGGGGTCGGCGTAGGCGTACGAGGTGGGTTCGTCCGTCGCCGGGTCCCGGAGCGTCTCGCGCGGTCCGACGAAGGTGAAGGGTCTGCCGTACGCCCCGCACAGGTGCTGCCACAGCCGGTAACGCCAGGTGTGTTCACCCGCGCTCCCGATGGTCATCGAGTCGCCTACGGGCATCAACCTGAGCACACGATCATCATGGACGAAACCACCGGTCGCCGCGATGTGAGTCCGGCCACCAGCCCTCGCACCGCCGCGCGGGGTGGCACTCTTGGGACATGCGCCGATCTTTCGCCCTGCTCGCCGCGGGACTTCTGGCGGGTGCTCTCGCCGTCACCGCCGTCCCCACCGCCTCCGCCGCCGGCAGCGACGACGGTGACGGCGGGTTCCAGATCAAGGATCCGCGCATCACCGAGTCCAGCGGGCTGGCCGCCTCCCGCCGCCACAAGGGCATCTACTGGACGCACAACGACCAGGACCGGGGCGCCTTCCTCTACGCCGTGGACAGCCGCACCGGCGAGACCGTCGCGACGATCACCCTGACCGGGGTGGGCACCCCGCGTGACGTCGAGGCGATCTCGATGGGCCCGGACAACCAGCTCTACGTCGGCGACATCGGCGACAACGACGGTGTGCAGTGGCCGTATGTGTGGATCTACCGGCTGCCCGAGCCGAAGGTGCTCAAGGACCAGACGGTCCGGGCCACCCAGTACGTGGTGAAGTACTCGGACGGCAGCCGCGACGCCGAATCGATGGTCGTGCACCCGAGGACCGGGCGCGTCTACATCATCGACAAGCAGGAGGAAGGCGGGCATCTCTACGCGGGACCCGCCGAGTTGAGCCCCTCGGGCACCAATGTCTTCCGGCCGGTCGCCGACGTGGAGATCTGGGCGACCGACGCCGCGCTCTCGCCGGACGGTCAACAGCTCGCCGTGCGCGGGTACTTCGGCGGCGTCCACTACGACTGGAACGGCGGGAAGCTGCGGCGCAAGGGGCGGCTGAGCGTGCCGATCCAAGGGCAGGGGGAGTCCGTCACCTACTCCGCCGACGGGTCGCGGCTACTGTTCGGCAGCGAGGGAGAGGGCAGCGGGGTCGTGGCGCGGGAGGCCCCGGGCGGCGGTGGTGACGGCGAGGGGTCGTCCTCCGGGAAGGGGGACGCCGCCGGTGCCTCCGGTGACGGCAAGTTCGGTGCCCCGACGCTGACTTCGGGGGCGATCGCGGTGATCGCCGCGATCGCCGTACTGCTCGGGCTACGACGGCTGTTCCGCCGCCGGGGCTGAGGAGGAGTCGCCGGGCGCCGGGGCTGAGGAGGAGTCGGCGGGCCCCGGGGCTGAGGAGGAGCCGTCGGCCGGCGGCACCGAGGAGCCGTCGGCCGCGGCCGCGCGGCGGGTGGTCACGCACATCTGGAACCCGCTCTCCTCCACGGCCGCGGCGACGCGCGAGCTGTTCGGGACGCCGGTCGGCGGCGGGGACTCCTGGGTCGAGCAGCATGCGCTGCTGATGGCGGGGCTGTGGCCGGTCATGCTGACGGTCCTCTTCCTGGCGGTGGCGGTGGCGGTGCGGCGCTTTCAGCGCCTGTGCCGGTAGGCGGAAGCCGGCAATTCGCAGCCAGGGGGCTGGTCGAGGCACGGACAGGCGAAGGGGCGCCCGGCGATGGCCGGGCGCCCCTTCACGTGTGCGTTCCGTCAGCGCACGGCGCTGGCGGACACGTCCGTCAGAGCCGCTCGATCACGTAGTCGACGCACTTCGTCAGCGCCTCGATGTCCGCCGGGTCGATCGCCGGGAACATCGCCACACGGAGCTGGTTGCGGCCGAGCTTGCGGTACGGCTCGGTGTCGACGATGCCGTTGGCCCGCAGGGTCCTGGCGACGGCGGCGGCGTCGATCTCGTCCGTGAAGTCGATCGTGCCGATGACCGCCGAGCGCTTGGCCGGGTCGGTGACGAACGGGTTGGCGTACTTGATGTCCTCGGCCCAGCCGTACAGCGTGCGGGCGGAGGTGGCCGTGCGGCGGACCGCCCAGTCAAGACCGCCCTGGCCGTTCAGCCACTCCAGCTGCTGGTTCAGCAGGAACAGGGTGGCGAGGGCCGGGGTGTTGTACGTCTGGTTCTTGCGGGAGTTGTCGATCGCCGTGGGGAGGCTGAAGAACTCCGGGATGTGGCGGCCGGAGGCGTGGATGCGCTCGGCGCGCTCGATGGCCGCGGGGGAGAAGATGCCGATCCACAGGCCGCCGTCGGAGGCGAAGGACTTCTGCGGGGCGAAGTAGTAGACGTCCGTCTCCGCGATGTCGACGGGCAGGCCGCCGGCGCCGGAGGTGGCGTCCACCAGGACCAGCGCGCCCTCGTCGGCGCCGGCCACGCGCTTGATCGGCATGGCCACACCGGTGGAGGTCTCGTTGTGGGTGAAGGCGTAGACGTCCACGCCGGCCGCGGCGACCGGCTCCGGGTGGGTGCCCGGGTCGGTGGAGATGATGTCCGGCTCGGCGAGCCAGGGGGCGAGCTTGGCCGCCTTGGCGAACTTGGAGCTGAACTCGCCGAAGCTGAGGTGCTGCGACTTGTTCTCGATCAGGCCGTGGGTCGCGATGTCCCAGAACGCGGTGGAGCCGCCGTTGCCGAGGATCACCTCGTAGCCGTCCGGGAGCTGGAACAGCTCGCGGATGCCCTCGCGTACCTGACCGACCAGGTTCTTGACGGGGGCCTGGCGGTGGGAGGTGCCCATGAGGGACGTACCGGTCGCGGCCAGCGCGTCCAGCGCTTCCGTCCGCACCTTGGAGGGACCCGCGCCGAAACGTCCGTCGGCGGGCTTGATGTCAGCGGGAATCTGGATCTCAGCCACGGTCGGAGCCTATCGGCTCCGGGAAAGCCGGGCGAAACGTCGTCCGTCCGGTGAGACGGGCGCGGGGCGCGGGGGGCAGGCGACGGGAGGCGCGGACGGTCCCTGCGGGCATGCTGAGGGAATGACCACCGGAACGACGGAGCACCGGCAGCTGCGGGACGAACTGGCCAGGGCCGTACGCGGGTCCGTGGACTTCGGCATCACCGCGCGGGCGCTGAACACCATGGACGCCTCCAACTACCGGCGGGTCCCGCTCGGTGTCGTCGCGCCGCGGGACGCCGACGACGTGGCGGCCGCGCTCGCGGTGTGCCGGACGCACGGCGTGCCGGTGGTGGCGCGCGGCGGGGGGACGTCGATCGCGGGGCAGGCGACCGGCACCGGGGTGGTGCTGGACTTCACCCGGCACATGAACCGCGTCCTCCACCTCGACCCCGAGGCGCGCACCGCCGTGGTCCAGCCGGGACTCGTGCTCGACCGCCTCCAGGAGGCCGCCGCCCCGCACGGCCTGCGCTTCGGCCCCGATCCGTCCACCCACTCCCGCTGCACTCTCGGCGGAATGATCGGCAACAACTCCTGCGGCTCCCATTCCGTCGCCTGGGGAACGACGGCGGACAGCGTGCGTTCGCTGTCGGTCGTCACCTCCGGAGGCGAGCGGCTGGAGCTCGGCCGGCGGTGGGCGGGGGCGCCGGCCGGGCTGCGGGAGCTGGTGGAGGGGGAGCTGGCCCGGCTGCGCACCGGCTTCCCGGAGCTGCCCCGGCGTATCTCCGGGTACGCGCTGGACGCGCTGCTGCCGGAGCGGGGCGCCGATGTGGCCCGCTTCTTCTGCGGGTCCGAGGGCACCCTGGGCGTGCTGACGGAAGCGGTGGTGGAGCTGGTGCCGGTGCCGCGGGTGCGGGCGCTCGCGGTGCTGGCGTACGCGGACGAGAGCGGGGCCGCGGAGGCGGCGGCGGGGCTGCTGCCGTACGGACCGCTGACGGTGGAGGGCATGGCGGCCGACCTGGTGCCCTCGCCGGCCGGTCTGCCGCGCGGCGGGGCCTGGCTGTTCGTGGAGACCGGCGGCGACACCGAGGACGAGGCGCGGGCGCGGGCGGAGACGATCGTGCGCGCGGCCGACGTCGTGGACCACCTGGTGGTGACCGACCCGGCGCGGCAGCGGGCGCTGTGGCGGATCCGGGAGGACGCGAGCGGCACCGCCACCCGCATGCCGGACGGCACCGAGGCCTGGCCCGGCTGGGAGGACTGCGCGGTGCCGCCCGCCCGCCTCGGCGCGTATCTGCGGGACTTCCGGGGGCTGCTGGCCGCGCACGGCCTGCGCGGCACCCCCTACGGGCACTTCGGGGACGGCTGCATCCACGTCCGCATCGACTTCGACCTCCTCACCGAGCCGGGCATCGCCCGCTTCCGCCGCTTCTCCGAGGAACTGGCCGGCCTGGTCGTGGCGCACGGCGGCTCGCTGTCCGGGGAGCACGGGGACGGGCAGGCCCGGGCCGAGCTGCTGCCGCGGATGTACGGCGAGGAGATGGTGGCCCTCTTCGAGCGGACCAAGGCCGTCTGGGACCCCGGCGACCTGCTGAACCCGGGCATGCTGGTCCGCCCCGCTCCGCTGGACACCCACCTCCGCTTCTCCGTGCTGCCCCGCGAGCCGGTCGGCGTCGCCTTCGGCTACCCGGCCGACGACGGGGACTTCTCGGCCGCGGTGCGCCGCTGCGTGGGCGTCGCCAAGTGCCGTACCACCTCGGTGTCCGGCCCCGCGGTGATGTGCCCCTCCTTCCGGGCGACCGGCGCCGAGGAGCACTCCACACGCGGGCGCGCCCGGCTGCTGCACGAGATGCTCGCCGGTGAACTGGTGACGGACGGCTGGCACTCCACCGAGGTGCGGGACGCGCTCGACCTGTGCCTGTCCTGCAAGGGCTGCCGCTCGGACTGCCCCGTCGGGGTCGACATGGCCACCTACAAGGCGGAGTTCCTGCACCACCACTACGCCGGCCGCCGCCGCCCGGCCGCCCACTACACCATGGGCCGGCTGCCGCTCTGGCTGCGCTGGGTGGCCCGGACCCGGACGGCGGCCCTGGTCAACGCGCTGGCGTCGGTGGGGCCGCTGGCCCGGCTCGGGAAACGCCTGGGCGGCCTCGCACAGCAGCGGGAGCTCCCACGCATCGCGGGCCGGACGTTCACACGCTGGTGGCGGAGCCGCGGTGCCGCAGCCCCTGCGGACGCCCCCCTGGTCGTTCTCTGGCCCGACACGTTCACCGAGCATCTGTCGCCCTCGGTGGGGCGGGCGGCCGTGCGGGTGCTGGAGGCGGCGGGCCTGCGGGTGGCCCTGCCCCCGTCGCTGCGGCTGCGCGGCCGGCCGGTGGGGGACGCGCGCTCACGGTCGGCGGCACGGCTGCTGACCGCCCGGCGCGGCCGGGTCTGCTGCGGGCTGACCTACCTCTCCACCGGCCAGCTCGACCGGGCACGGTCGGTGCTGCGCCGCACCCTCGACCTCATGGAACCGGTGCTGGAGACGGACGCCCCGGTGGTCGTCCTGGAACCGAGCTGCGCCGCCGCCCTGCGCTCGGACGCGCCGGAGCTGCTGCACGACGATCCGAGGGCCGCGCGCCTCGCCTCCCGCATCCGCACCTTCGCCGAGACCCTGGAGGAGTACGCCCCGCACTGGAGCCCGCCGAGGCTGGACCGCCCCGTCACCGGCCAGACCCACTGCCACCAGCACGCGGTGCTCGGCGACGCCGCCGACCGCCGGCTGCGCACCGCCGCCGGCCTCACCGGCGACCTGACCGGCGGCTGCTGCGGCCTCGCCGGCAACTTCGGCTTCGAGGACGGCCACTACGACATCTCGGCCGCCTGCGCCGAGGAACAGCTCCTCCCCGCGGTCCGCAAGGCCGGAGAGACGGCCGTCGTCCTGGCGGACGGCTTCTCCTGCCGCACCCAACTGGAACAACTGGCCGGCGTCCGGGTCCGCCACCTCGCGGAGGTACTGGCGGAGGGGCTGGACGCCGTGGACACCCCCTAGCGCATCAGCAGCCCGCGCAGGTCCCGTCCGTAGTGGATGCGCAGGCGGCGCAGTTCCCACAGGCACACCGCGGTGATGGAGACGGGGGCGCCCAGGATGAACACGTAGCGGACCAGGGCCGGCACGCCGGCGTGGGCGCCGGTGAAGATGTCGATCAGCGCCATCTCCGAGGCGAGCAGGGCGCCACCTCGGCGAGTGAGCCGCAAGATGGCGTCGAGCATGAGCCGGTCTCCCGATGGCGCCATCCGGCCTCGTCCCCCGTCCGGTCCAGTTGGCCTTGTGTCAAATCCACGAACAGTACTGCAGCGCCCATGGCGGCCGTTCGTGATCGGTGAGCGAGGGGGACGGAAGGCGGGCGTCCGTATGCCGGAGCGGCTTGACCAGGGGTGGGTGGGAGTCGCATGGTCAGGTATGTAAGCGGTTCACGGTCCTGACCTGATCCTGGCCTAGTTTAATTTGGTGGACTGGACAGTGCATCGTGTTGCACTATCGGCAGGGTGAACCCCTTGTCTCGCGGTACCGACGCTCAGGAAGGCCCCGTGACCACGCCCAGCTCCACGACTCCGTCCACCGTCACCCCGGCGGGCCAGGACCCGGCCTCCGTGCCGGGTGGTGCGCCGCGCGGCTGGGGGTCCCTCGGGCCGGTCGGGCTGGTGCTCGCCGGCGGGATATCCGTACAGTTCGGCGGCGCGCTCGCGGTGATGCTGATGCCCCGGGCCGGTGCGCTCGGGGTGGTCACCCTGCGGCTGCTGGTGGCCGCCGTGGTGCTGATGGCGGTCTGCCGGCCCCGGCTGCGCGGGCACTCGCGGACCGACTGGGGGACGGTCGTCGTCTTCGGCCTCGCCATGGCGGGGATGAACGGGCTGTTCTATCAGTCCGTCGACCGCATTCCGCTCGGCCCCGCGGTCACGCTGGAGGTCCTCGGGCCCCTCATCCTCTCCGTCGTCGCCTCCCGCCGCGCGATCAATCTGGTGTGGGCCGCGCTGGCCCTCGTCGGTGTGTTCCTGCTCGGCGGTGGCGGGTTCAGCAGCCTCGATCCGCTGGGTGTCCTGTTCGCGCTGGGCGCCGGCGGCATGTGGGCCGCGTACATCGTCTTCAGCGCCCGCACCGGCCGCCGCTTCCCGCAGGCCGACGGGCTCGCGCTCGCCATGGCCGTGGCTGCGGTGCTCTTCCTGCCGCTGGGTGTCGCCGAGGCGGGCACCAAGCTGCTCGACCCGACGACCGTGGCCCTCGGCGGAGCGGTCGCCCTGCTCTCCTCCGTGCTCCCCTACACCCTGGAGCTGCTCGCCCTGCGCCGCCTGCCCGCCTCCACCTTCGCCATCCTGATGAGCCTGGAGCCGGCCATCGCCGCGACCGCGGGCTTCCTGCTCCTGAACCAGACCCTCACCGCCCCCGAGGCCGCCGCCATCGCCCTGGTCATCGTGGCGAGCATGGGCGCGGTGCGGACCCAGGCGGGGCCGCGGCCGGGCAAGCGCAAGGTGTCGTCCGGGGTGTAGGAGGCGACTTCGGCGGCGGGCGGACGCCGCCCCGCCTGTTTCGCGTTGCCTCGCCCTCCGGGGTCGGCGGGTGCCTCCGGAGCCCGGCGAGAAATTCATGCAAGCATGCTTGATTGTTTAGTGGGTCACTGCCATGCTCCCCCTCATGGCCGACCCGACGCCCGTCATCGACGACCTGTGTGCCGAGAGCGACGAACTCGACCGGCTGGTGGCCGGGTTGGGGGAGGACGGCTGGAGGCTTCCGACTCCCGCGCCCGGCTGGACCGTCGCTCATCAGATCGCGCACCTCGCCTGGACCGACCGGTCCGCCCTGCTCGCCGTCACCGATGCCGACGGCTTCCAGAAACTCGTCGAGGCGGCCCTCGCCGCGCCGTACTCGTTCGTGGACGAGGGTGCCGACGAGGGGGCCCGGGCCGAGCCCGCCGAGCTGCTGGCGCGGTGGCGCGAGGACCGTGCCGCGCTCGCCGACGCCCTGCGGGCCGCCCCCGCCGGGGCCCGCTTCCCCTGGTACGGCCCGCCCATGTCCGCCGCCTCCATGGCCACCGCCCGGCTCATGGAGACCTGGGCGCACGGCCTGGACATCGCCGACGGGCTCGGTGTGGTGCGGCCGCCTACGGACCGGCTCCGGCATGTGGCCTGGCTCGGGGTCCGCACCCGGGACTTCGCCTACGCGGTGCACCAGCTCACCCCGCCCGCCGACCCCTTCCGGGTCGAGCTCACCGCACCGGGCGGTGAGGACCGGTGGGTGTACGGGCCCGAGGACGCGGCCCAGTCCGTCACCGGCCCCGCGCTCGACTTCTGTCTGCTGGTCACCCAGCGCGCCCACCGCAGCGATCTCGCCCTCACCGCCCACGGTCCCGACGCCGACCGCTGGCTGGACATCGCCCAGGCCTTCGCCGGGCCTCCGGGCGGCGGACGTGAGCCCAAGAGCGGACGTGAGTCCAAGAGCGGACGTGAGTCCAAGGGCGGACGTGCGCCCGAGGCCGGTCGTGAGCCCGAGGCCGGTCGTGAGCCCGAGGCAGGTCGTGAGCCCGAGGCAGGTCGTGAGGCCGAGGCAGGTCGTGAGTCCAAGGGGGAGGCGGCCCCGTGACGGGCACGGCAACCGGGACGGCGAAGGCCGGGTCGCCCCTGCGCATAGGCAACGCCTCCGGCTTCTACGGCGACCGCTTCGACGCGATGCGCGAGATGCTCACCGGCGGCGACCTGGACGTCCTCACCGGCGACTATCTCGCCGAGCTGACCATGCTCATCCTGGCCCGCGACCGGCTGAAGAACCCGGACGCCGGATACGCCCGCACCTTCCTGCGCCAGCTCGAGGAATGCCTGGGCCTGGCCCACGAGCGGGGCGTCAGAATCGTCAGCAATGCCGGCGGGCTCAACCCGGCCGGTCTCGCGGACGCCGTGCGCAAGCTGGCCGCCGAGATCGGTGTGCCGGTGCGCGTCGCCCATGTCGAGGGCGACGACCTCACCGCCGCCCACCCGGGCGCCCTGGCCGCCCACGCCTACCTCGGCGGCTTCGGGATCGCCGCCTGTCTGCGCGAGGGCGCCGACGTCGTGGTCACCGGACGGGTCACCGACGCGGCCCTGGTCACCGGTCCCGCCGCCGCCCGCTTCGGCTGGACCCCGGACGACCACGATGAACTCGCGGGGGCCGTGATCGCCGGGCATGTGCTGGAGTGCGGCACCCAGGCCACCGGCGGCAACTACTCCTTCTTCCGGGACGGCGACGTCCGGCACCCCGGCTTCCCGCTCGCCGAGATCCACGCCGACGGCAGCAGCGTCATCACCAAGCACCCCGGCACCGGTGGCTTCGTCGACACCGGCACCGTCACCGCGCAGCTGCTCTACGAGACCGGGGGAGCCCGGTACGCGGGGCCCGATGTCACCGCCCGCCTCGACACCGTGCGGCTCACCCGGGACGGGACCGACCGGGTGCGCATCGACGGGGTGCGGGGCGAGGCACCGCCGCCCGTCCTCAAGGCGGGGCTCAACCGGCTCGGCGGATTCCGCAACGAGGTCGTCTTCGTGCTCACCGGGCTCGACATCGAGGCCAAGGCCGAGCTGGTCAGGGCCCAGATGGGCGAGGCGCTCGCCAAGTCGCCGCCCGCCGAGGTGCGCTGGGACCTGGTGCGCACCGACCGCCCCGACGCCGGCACCGAGGAGACCGCCAGCGCCCTGCTGCGGCTCGTCGTACGGGACGCCGACGAGGCCAAGGTCGGGCGGGCGCTGAGCGGCGCCGCCATCGAGCTCGCACTGGCCAGCTACCCCGGGTTCCATGTGCTCTCGCCGCCCGGAAAGGGCTCGCCCTACGGGGTGTTCGAGGCGGCGTACGTCCCTCAGGATGCCGTTGACCACACAGCCGTCCTCCACGACGGGCGCCGCATCCCGGTGCCGCCGCCGGCGGACACCGCCCCCCTGACCGACGTACCCGAACCCCCGCTGCCCGAGCCGCTGCCCGCCGGGCCCACCCGGAGGGCGCCGCTCGGTGTCGTCGCCGGGGCCCGCAGCGGGGACAAGGGCGGGAACGCCAACGTCGGTGTGTGGGCGGTCAGTGACCCCGCCTGGCGGTGGCTCGCACATCACCTGACCGCGGAGCGGTTCCGGGAGCTGATCCCGGAGGCCGCCGGCCTTCCCGTGACCCGGCACGTGCTGCCCAACCTGCGCGCCCTGAACTTCGTCGTCGAGGGGATCCTCGGCGCGGGCGTCGCCGCCCAGCACCGTTTCGACCCGCAGGCCAAGGCGCTCGGCGAATGGCTGCGCTCCCGCCACCTGGACATACCGGAGGTCCTGCTGTGACGGTTCTCGACACCGCCGTGGACACCGACAGCCCCGAGTACCGGGCGCACCGCGAGGCGATGCTCGCCAAGCTCGCCGAACTCGACGCCGAGCACGCCAAGGCCCTCGCGGGCGGCGGCGAGAAGTACATCGAACGGCACCGGAAGCGCGGCAAGTTGCTCGCCCGGGAGCGGATCGAGGCGCTGCTCGATCCCGACACCCCGTTCCTGGAGCTGTCCCCGCTGGCCGGCTGGGGGAGCGACTACACCGTCGGCGCCTCCCTGGTCACCGGCATCGGGGTCGTGGAGGGCGTGGAGTGCCTGATCACCGCCAACGACCCGACCGTGCGTGGCGGTGCCAGCAATCCGTGGAGCCTGAAGAAGGCGCTGCGCGCCCATGAGATCGCGTTCGCCAACCGGCTGCCCTGCATCAGCCTGGTCGAGTCCGGCGGTGCGGATCTGCCGTCCCAGAAGGAGATCTTCATCCCGGGCGGCGCCATCTTCCGCGACCTCACCCGGCTGTCCGCCGCCGGGATCCCCACCGTCGCCGTCGTCTTCGGCAACTCCACCGCCGGCGGCGCCTACGTTCCCGGCATGTCCGACCACGTGATCATGGTCAAGGAGCGGGCGAAGGTGTTCCTCGGCGGTCCGCCGCTGGTGAAGATGGCGACCGGCGAGGAGAGCGACGACGAGTCCCTGGGCGGCGCCGAGATGCACGCGCGGGTGTCGGGCCTCGCCGACTACTTCGCCCTCGACGAGATGGACGCGCTGCGCCAGGCCCGCCGGGTCGTCGCCCGCCTCAACCACCGCAAGGCGTACCCCGATCCGGGCCCGGCCGAGCCCCCCAAGTACGACCCGGAGGAGCTGCTCGGCATCGTCCCGGACGACCTCAAGATCCCCTTCGATCCGCGCGAGGTCATCGCCCGCATCGTCGACGCCTCCGACTTCGACGAGTTCAAGCCGCTGTACGGCAGGAGCCTCACCACCGGCTGGGCCACCCTGCACGGCTATCCGGTGGGCATCCTCGCCAACGCCCAGGGGGTGCTGTTCTCCGAGGAGTCGCAGAAGGCGGCCCAGTTCATCCAGCTCGCCAACCAGCGCGACATCCCGCTGCTGTTCCTGCACAACACCACCGGCTACATGGTCGGCAAGGAGTACGAGCAGGGCGGGATCATCAAGCACGGCGCCATGATGATCAATGCGGTCAGCAACTCGAAGGTGCCCCATCTGTCGGTGCTCATGGGGGCGTCGTACGGCGCCGGCCACTACGGCATGTGCGGGCGGGCCTACGACCCCCGCTTCCTGTTCGCCTGGCCCAGCGCCAAGTCCGCGGTGATGGGCCCGCAGCAGCTCGCCGGGGTGCTGTCCATCGTCGCCCGCCAGTCCGCCGCGGCGAAGGGCAAGCCCTACGACGAGGAGGCGGACGCGGCGCTGCGCGCCATGGTGGAGCAGCAGATCGAGTCCGAGTCGCTGCCGATGTTCCTCTCCGGCCGGCTCTACGACGACGGCGTCATCGACCCGCGCGACACCCGCACCGTCCTCGGCCTGTGCCTGTCCGCCATCCACACCGCGCCCTACGAGGGCGCACGCGGTGGCTTCGGCGTCTTCCGGATGTGAGGCAACAGTGATTGATTCCGTGCTTGTCGCGAACCGGGGCGAGATCGCCTGCCGGATCGTCCGCACCTGCCGCGAGCTGGGCATCCGCACCGTCGCCGTGCACTCGGACGCCGACGCGGGCGCCCTGCACGTCCGCATGGCCGACAGCGCCGTACGGCTGCCGGGTTCGGCGCCCGCCGACACCTATCTGCGCGGCGACCTGATCGTGAAGGCGGCGCTCACCGCCGGGGCGGACGCGTTGCACCCCGGATACGGCTTCCTCTCCGAGAACGCGGGCTTCGCCCGTGCCGTGCGGGACGCGGGTCTTGTGTGGATCGGGCCGCCGCCGGAGGCGATCGAGGCGATGGCCTCCAAGACCCGCGCCAAGCAGCTCATGGGCATCGAGCCGCTGCGCGAGGTCACCGAGGCCGACCTGCCGGTGCTGGTGAAGGCCGCGGCGGGCGGCGGCGGACGCGGCATGCGCGTGGTGCGCGAACTCGCCGACCTGGACGCGGAGTTGGCCGCTGCCCGCGCGGAGGCGGCGAGCGCCTTCGGTGACGGTGAGGTGTTCGTCGAGCCCTATGTGGAGGGCGGACGCCATGTCGAGGTGCAGATCCTCGCCGACACCCACGGCACCGTCTGGGCGCTCGGCACCCGCGACTGCTCGCTGCAGCGCCGCCACCAGAAGGTCGTCGAGGAGGCACCGGCACCCGGACTGTCCGAGTCCCTCACCGCGGAACTCCACCGCCTCGCCGTGCGCGCCGCCCGCGCGGTGGACTACGTGGGCGCCGGGACCGTGGAGTTCCTCGTCGCGGGCGAGCGGGCGCACTTCCTGGAGATGAACACCCGGCTGCAGGTGGAACACCCGGTCACCGAGGCGGTGTTCGGCGTCGACCTGGTCGCCGAGCAGATCCGCGTCGCCGAGGGGCATGCACTGGCGGCCGAGCCGCCGGCCGCGCAGGGGCACGCCGTGGAGGCCCGGCTGTACGCCGAGGACCCCGCGCGCGAGTGGGCCCCGCAGACCGGCCGGCTCCATCGCCTCTCCGTCCCCGGCAACGTGCGCCTGGACACCGGCTACACCGACGGCGACGACATCGGCGTCCACTACGACCCGATGCTCGCCAAGGTCGTCGCCCACGCGCCCACCCGAGCCGAGGCGATCCGCAAGCTGGCCAGTGCCCTGCAACGCGCGGCGATCCACGGCCCGGTCACCAACCGGGACCTGCTGGTCCGCTCCCTGCGGCACCCGGAGTTCACCGAGGGGCGGATGGACACCGGCTTCTACGAGCGCCATCTGCCCGACCTCACCCGGAGCGCCCCCGACCCGCTCGCCCCCCTGGCCGCCGCCCTCGCCGACGCCCACGGCCGCTCCCGTTTCGGCGGCTGGCGCAATCTGCCGTCCGCCCCGCAGATCAAGCGGTACGCGATCGACGGCGAGGAGCACGAGGTCCGCTACCGGCACACCCGGGGCGGACTGGAGGCCGACGGGGTGCGGGTCGTGCACGCGGACGCCGCGCACGTCGTCCTCGAAGCCGGCGGAGTGCAGCGCCGGTTCGAGGTGGCCCGGTACGGCGACACCGTCTTCGTGGGCGGCACCCGCCTCACCGCACTGCCCCGCTTCCCCGACCCGGCCGACCAGCACGCACCGGGGTCCCTGCTGGCCCCCATGCCCGGCGTGGTCGTCCGCGTCGCCGAGGGACTCACCGAAGGCGCCCCGGTCGAGGCGGGGCAGCCCCTGCTGTGGCTGGAGGCCATGAAGATGCAGCACAAGATCACCGCCCCGGCCGACGGCACCCTCACCACCCTCAACGCCAAGCCGGGCCAGCAGGTCGAGCCCGGCACGGTGCTGGCCGTGGTGCAACCCGCCTAGGGAAGCCCGCCCAGGGATGCCCGCCCAGGGATGCCCGCCCAGGGATCAAGGGCCCAGGCGCCCCATGCGCCTGCGGCCCGGTCACAGACAACCCACACCCCGGAGGACCGCGTGACCACCCACATCGAATCCGACGAGCACAAGGCACTCCGAGAAGCCGTCGCCGCCTTCGGCAAGCGCTACGGCCGCGACTACTTCACCCGCACCGTCGCCGAGGGCCGCCACCCCGCCGAGCTGTGGCAGGACGCGGCCAAGCTCGGCTACCTGGGCGTCAACCTCCCCGAGGAGTACGGCGGCGGAGGCGGCGGCATCGCCGAACTCTCCCTCGTCCTCGAGGAACTCGGCGCCGCCGGCTCACCGCTGCTGATGCTGATCGTCTCGCCCGCCATCTGCGGCACGGTCATCGCCCGCTTCGGCACCGAGCAGCAGAAGCGCGACTGGCTGCCCGGCCTGGCCGACGGCACCCGCATCATGGCCTTCGGCATCACCGAACCCGACGCCGGCTCCAACAGCCACCGCATCACCACCACCGCCCGCCGCGACCCCGGCTCCGGCGACTGGATCCTCACCGGCCGCAAGGTCTTCGTCTCCGGTGTCGACTTCGCCGACGCCACCCTCATCGTCGGCCGCACCGAGGACGCCCGCACCGGACGCCTCAAGCCCTGCCTGTTCATCGTCCCGCGCGAGACGCCCGGCTTCCAGCGGCGCCCCATCGACATGGAGCTCAACGCCGCCGAGAAGCAGTTCGAGCTGGTCCTGGACGACGTCCGGCTGCCCGCCGATGCGCTGGTCGGCGACGAGGACGCGGGCCTGCTCCAGCTGTTCGCCGGACTCAACCCCGAGCGCATCATGACCGCCGCCTTCGCCATCGGCATGGGCCGCTACGCGCTCGGCCGCGCCGTCGAGTACGCCCGCGAACGCACCGTCTGGAAGACCCCCATCGGCGCCCACCAGGCCATCGCCCACCCCCTCGCCCAGGCGCACATCGAGCTCGAACTGGCCCGCCTGATGATGCAGAAGGCCGCCCACCTCTACGACGCCGGCGACGACGTCGGCGCCGGGGAGGCCGCCAACATGGCCAAGTACGCGGCCGCGGAGGCCTGCGTCCACGCAGTCGACCAGGCCGTGCACACCCTCGGCGGCAACGGCCTCACCCGTGAGTTCGGGCTCGCCTCCATGGTGACGGCCGCGCGCGTGTCTCGTATCGCACCGGTCAGCCGGGAGATGATTCTCAACTACGTGTCCCACCAGACCCTGGGCCTGCCCAAGTCGTACTAGGCCGCCGTCGCCGCCTTGGAGGAACGATGTTCCGCAGCGAGTACGCAGACGTCCCGCCCGTCGAACTCCCCATCCACGAAGCCGTCCTGGGACGTGCCGCCGAGTTCGGCGACGCCCCCGCCCTGATCGACGGCACCGACGGCACCACCCTCTCGTACGAGCAGGTGGACCGGTTCCACCGGCGGATCGCCGCCGCGCTCGCCGAGGCCGGAGTGCGCAAGGGCGATGTACTCGCCCTGCACAGCCCCAACACCATCGCCTTCCCCACCGCCTTCTACGCCGCCACCCGGGCGGGCGCCTCGGTCACCACCGTGCACCCGCTCGCCACCGCCGAGGAGTTCGGCAAACAGCTCAAGGACTGCGCGGCCCGCTGGATCGTCACCGTCTCCCCGCTGCTGGACACCGCCCGCCGCGCCGCCGACCTCGCCGGCGGCGTGAAGGAGATCTTCGTCTGCGACAGCGCGCCCGGACACCGCTCGCTGATCGACATGCTCGGCAGCACCGCGCCCGAGCCCGAGCCGGCCATCGACCCGGCCGAGGACGTCGCCGCCCTGCCGTACTCCTCCGGCACCACCGGCACCCCCAAGGGCGTGATGCTCACCCACCGGCAGATCGCCACCAACCTCGCCCAGCTCAACTCGGCGATCAACGCCGGCCCCGGCGACCGCATCCTCGCCGTGCTGCCGTTCTTCCACATCTACGGGCTGACCGCCCTGATGAACGCCCCCCTGCGGCATGGCGCCACCGTGGTCGTGCTGCCCCGCTTCGAGCTGGAGACCTTCCTCGCCGCCATCCAGAACCACCGCATCACCGGCCTGTACGTGGCGCCTCCCATAGTGCTGGCCCTCGCCAAGCACCCGCTGGTCGCTCAGTACGACCTCAGCTCGCTGAAGTACATCATCAGCGCCGCCGCACCCCTGGACGCCCGGCTCGCCGTCGCCTGCGCCGAACGGCTCGGCCTGCCGCCCGTCGGCCAGGCCTACGGCATGACCGAACTCTCCCCCGGCACCCACGTCGTGCCCCTGGACGCCATGCGCGAGGCCCCGCCCGGCACCGTCGGCAAGCTCATCGCCGGCACCGAGATGCGCATCGTCTCCCTCGACGACCCCGGCAAGGACCTCGGCCCCGGCGAGTCCGGCGAGATCCTCATCCGCGGCCCCCAGGTGATGAAGGGCTACCTCGGCCGCCCCGACGCCACCGCCGCCATGATCGATGAGGACGGCTGGCTGCACACCGGCGACGTCGGACACGTCGACGAGAACGGCTGGCTCTTCGTCGTCGACCGCGTCAAGGAACTGATCAAGTACAAGGGCTTCCAGGTGGCCCCCGCCGAACTGGAGGCCCTGCTGCTCACCCACCCCGGCATCGCCGACGCCGCCGTCATCGGCGCCTACGACGACGACGGCAACGAGGTCCCGCACGCCCATGTCGTCCGCCAGCCCTCCGCACCGGAACTCTCCGAGGGCGAGGTGATGATGTACGTCGCCGAACGCGTCGCCCCCTACAAGCGCGTCCGGCGCGTCACCTTCATCGACGCCGTGCCCCGCGCCGCCAGCGGCAAGATCCTCCGCCGCGAACTGAGGGAACGCACATGACCCTGATCGACCGCACGCGGACGCGGGGAGTCGAGACCCTCATCCTCGACTCCCCGCACAACCGCAACGCCCTCTCCGCCGCCCTCGTCGGCGACCTGGCCGCCGCGCTCACCGACGCCGGCAAGGACACCGGCGTCCGCGCGGTGCTGCTCACCCACACCGGCAACACCTTCAGCGCGGGCGCCGACCTGCGCGACCCGCCCGACCCCGACGCCCTGGTGGGCCTGCTGCGGCAGATCGTCGAGCTGCCCAAACCGGTCATCGCCCGGGTCACCGGCCACGTCCGCGCGGGCGGCCTCGGCCTGCTCGCCGCCTGCGACATCGCCGCCGCCTCGGCGCAGGCGACCTTCGCCTTCACCGAGGTCCGCATCGGCGTCGCCCCCGCCGTCATCTCCCTCACCCTGCTGCCCCGCACCGACCCCCGCGCCCTCGCCCGCTACTACCTCACCGGGGAGCGGTTCGACGCCGCCGAGGCCGCCCGCATCGGCCTGGTCACGGCCGCGGGCGAGGACATGGATGACATGGACGCCGTGCTCGAACCCGTCCTGGACGGGATCCGCCGATCCTCACCCCAGGCCCTGGCCGAGACGAAACGGCTGCTCACGGCTAGGGTGCTGGAGACATTCGACCGGGACGCGGCCGACCTCACCGCGCTCTCGGCCCGCCTCTTCGCCTCCGCCGAGGCGCGCGAGGGGATGACGGCCTTCCTCGAACGACGGGATGCGGAATGGGTGGTGTGAGCACGGCAGACCGTGCCGAACGAGTCCCCAAGCAGGACCGCAGCCGGGCCACCCGGCAGCGCCTCCTGGAGGCCGCCGTGGCCTGCCTGGCCGAACACGGCTGGGCGGGTTCCACGGTCTCCGTCGTCGCCGAACGCGCCGGCGTCTCCCGGGGCGCCGCCCAGCACCACTTCCCGACCCGCGAGGACCTGTTCACCGCCGCCGTCGAGTACGTCGCCGAGGAACGCTCCACCGCCCTGCGCGCCCTCTTCCCCGAGGGCGCCGGGACCGCCGACCGCCACGCCGTGGTCGCCGCCCTCGTCGACCTCTACACCGGCCCCCTGTTCCGCGCCGCCCTGCACCTGTGGGTCGCCGCCACCAACGAGGAGCAGCTGCGCGCCCGCGTCACCGAGCTGGAGACCCGCGTCGGCCGCGAGAGCCACCGCATCGCCGTGGACCTCCTCGGCGCCGACGAGACCCGCCCCGGGGTCCGCGAGACCGTTCAGGGCCTGCTCGACATGGCCCGCGGCCTCGGCCTCGCCAACCTCCTCACCGACGACTCCGCCCGCCGGGAACGCGTGGTGGAGCAGTGGGCCCGGCTGCTGGACGACGTCCTCGACGGCTAGGCGCCGGCATCCGGGCCGGAGGCTCAGGGCGCGAGCCGCTCCACCCGCCAGCCGCCGCCGGGCTCCGCCACGTAGCGCAGCCGGTCGTGCAGCCGGTTCTCCCGGCCCTGCCAGAACTCCACCGTCTCCGGCCTGACCCGGAACCCGCCCCAGTGCGGCGGCACCGGCACCTGCTCGCCCTCCGGATAGCGGGACGCCAGCTCGGCATAGGCGGCGTCCAGCTCGTCGCGGGAGGCCACCACCCGCGACTGGGCGCTCGCCCACGCACCCAGCTGGGAGCCGTGCGGGCGGGTGCGGAAGTACGCGGCCGTCTCGTCCCGGCCGGTCCGCCGCGCCACACCGTTCACGATCACCTGCCGGGCCACCCCGTGCCAGGGGAACAGCAGCGAGACATACGGGTTCTCCGCCAGGTCACGGCCCTTGCGTGAGTCGTAGTTCGTGTAGAACACGAACCCCTCGTCGTCGAAGTGCTTCAGCAGCACCGTCCGCGAGCTGGGCCGGCCCCGGGCGTCCGCCGTCGACACGATCATCGCGTTCGGCTCGAACAGCCCGCCCTCCGTCGCGGCCTGCTTGAACCAGCGCGCGAACTGCTCGACGGGTGTGGCGGCCAGGTCCGCCTCCAGAAGACCCTCGCTCCGGTACTGCTTGCGCATCGCGGCGAGATCGAAGGGTGCGGCATCTCGATCGGTCACGCCGTCATCCTGCCGCATCCACGCAAACCGGTGGGGGCCACGGTGGCCTTAGTCACTGAGTGGCACTGAGTGCCGCGAACTCTCCCCAAGCGTGGCACTCGGGGATATCGTGCTGCCACTGACCCGGTTGGGTGACCGCCAGCCGGGCATCACAGGGGTACGTCCGAACCGTGCGTCACCTCGACGAGTCCGCGGATCCACCGGACGCACAAACCGCCTGCCGCAGCGCATCGCATCCGCATCTGTCCACATCACGAGGAGCCGCCTGATGTCCGACTTCGTACCCGGGCTCGAAGGAGTCATCGCGTTCGAGACGGAGATCGCCGAACCGGACAAGGAGGGCGGCGCGCTCCGCTACCGCGGCGTCGACATCGAGGACCTCGTCGGCCACGTGTCCTTCGGCAACGTATGGGGCCTGCTCGTCGACGGTGCCTTCAACCCCGGCCTGCCGCCGGCCGAGCCCTTCCCCATCCCCGTCCACTCCGGCGACATCCGCGTCGACGTGCAGTCCGCCCTCGCCATGCTCGCCCCCGTCTGGGGCCTGAAACCGCTCCTCGACATCGACGAGAAGCAGGCCCGCGACGACCTCGCCCGCGCCGCCGTCATGGCGCTGTCCTACGTCGCCCAGTCCGCTCGCGGCCAGGGCCTGCCCATGGTGCCGCAGCGCGAGATAGACAAGGCCCAGTCCGTCGTCGAACGCTTCATGATCCGCTGGCGCGGCGAGCCCGACCCCAAGCACGTCGCCGCCGTCGACGCCTACTGGACCTCCGCCGCCGAGCACGGCATGAACGCCTCCACCTTCACCGCCCGCGTCATCGCCTCCACCGGCGCCGACGTGGCGGCCGCCCTGTCCGGGGCCGTCGGCGCCATGTCCGGCCCGCTGCACGGCGGCGCCCCCTCCCGCGTACTCGGCATGATCGAGGAGATCGAGCGCACCGGCGACGCCGAGGGCTACGTCAAGAGGGCCCTCGACAGGGGCGAGCGCATCATGGGCTTCGGCCACCGCGTCTACCGCGCCGAGGACCCCCGCGCCCGCGTGCTGCGCCGCACCGCCCGCGAACTGGGCGCCCCCCGCTACGAGGTCGCCGAGGCACTGGAGAAGGCCGCCCTGGCCGAGCTGCACGCCCGCCGCCCCGACCGGGTGCTGGCCACCAACGTGGAGTTCTGGGCGGCGATCGTCCTCGACTTCGCCGAGGTCCCGGCCCACATGTTCACGTCCATGTTCACCTGCGCCCGCACGGCCGGCTGGTCCGCCCACATCCTGGAGCAGAAGCGCACCGGACGCCTGGTCCGCCCCTCCGCCCGCTACGTGGGCCCGGGCCCGCGCGACCCCCGCGAGATCGAGGGCTACGCCGAGATCGCCCACTGACCGGCCCCCGGAACGCAGACGACCCGCGAGCCCGGGTCCTCCGCAACGGGAGGAGCCGGCCGGACGTACCGGCGACTCGCGGGTCGGGTGACTGCTTGGGATTGGGCCGGCTGCCCGCTTCGTTCACGAGCTGGTCCGGCACCGCACTGAGTGTGGTGGCGGACCGCTAGCCCGCAGCCACCTCACGCGTCCGGTAGTCATACATCTGCCGAACCACCTCCCTTCTCGTGTACCTGGAACCCTAAGAAGCGCCGCGCCCGCGCAGCAACCGCTTTTCGCGAGCCCTTTTCGAGATTTCTCCCGGACAGCCGGTGGAGATCACCTAGCGTGCCGCCATGGGCGATACACGGGCCGAGCAGATGGAGCGGGCTGAGCAGGCGGGGCAGACGGAGCGGGCGGAGCAGGCGTCGGAGCGGTGGGCCGTGTCGAGTGGGTCCGTGTTCGAGGAGCGGATCGGGTATGCGCGCGCCGTGGTGGACGGGGACCGGGTGTATGTGTCGGGGACGACCGGCTTCGACTACGCGACGATGACGATCTCCGAGGACGTGGTCGAGCAGGCCGAGCAGTGCCTGCGGAACATCGCGGCGGCGCTCGAGGAGGCGGGGTGCGGCTTCGCCGATGTGGTGCGGGTGCGGTATCTGCTGCCCCGGCGGGAGGACTTCGAGCCGTGCTGGCCGGTGCTCAGGCGGTACTTCGGCGAGGTGCGGCCGGCCGCGACGATGATGGTGTGCGAGCTGGCCGATCCCCGGATGCGCATCGAGATCGAGGTGGACGCGCGGCGGGGAAGCGGCCGTGTACAACGATTGACTCAAGCTTCCGGGAACTGAGTGTGCACTGGATCACGTTCAAGTTGAATGATTGCGAGTGAGCGAACCGTCGCGCCGTAGCGCGCACGCAGCCTGCAGGGGGTCCAGGTGAGTGCTTCCCGGCGTACTGGAACCAAGGACGAGCTGGAGCCCGACGAGCCCGAGCGGGAGAGCAGGGACGGCTCGGACGGGTCCGATCTGCTTGCCGCTCTGCTGGACGGCATGGATGCCGCCCTGTGCGCCTTCGACGCGGACGGGGTGGTGACCCACTGGAACCGCGAGGCGGAGCGGATTCTGGGGTGGAGTGCCGAGGAGGCGGTGGGACGGCAGGGGTTCGCGGGATGGGCGGTGCGGCCCGCGGACGCCGAGGAGGTCCAGGCGCGGCTGATGTCGGCGATGGACGCGCCCGGCCGCCAGGTGCACGAGTTCGCGCTGCTGACCAAGGACGGCCGCCGGGTGCTGGTGCGCACCCAGTCGGCGGCGGTGCGCGGCCCGGACGGCAAGCCGGCCGGGGTGTACTGCGCGTTCAGCGAGGTGCATGCGCAGATCGATCTGGAGCGGTCGATCGCGCTGAGCGAGGCGCTGCTGGAGGACGCCTCCTGGGGTGTCGTGCTGGTGGACGCCGATCTGCGTCCGGCGGTGGTGAACGCGGCGGCGGCCAAGGCGCTGGGCACGGGGCGTACGTCGGTGCTGGGCCGGCCGCTGGGAGAACTGCTGGCTCAGGGTGTGGAGGAGCTGGAGAGCGCGCTGACGCATGTGCTGGCGGAGGGCGCGCCGCCGGCGCCGGCGGAGATCTGGGTGAGCGTGCGCACGCCGGAGGGCGAGCGGCGGCGCTGCTGGCGCAGCGGCTTCCTGCGGTTGTCCTCGCCGCTGGCGGAGGAGCCGGTTCCGCTGGGCGTGGGCTGGCTGTTCCAGGACGTGACCGAGTCCAAGCAGGCGGAGCAGGAGGCCTCGCTGCTGAGGTTCCGCACGCAGCAGCTGCACCGGGCGGCGCGGGCGGCGGCGGAGTGCGAGGACCCGGCGGAGGCGGCGACGATCCATCTGGACTTCGCGCTGGCCGGGTTCGCCGATCATGCGCTGATCGACCGGGTCGTGGAGAGTGCGGTGCGTGACGGCGCGGAGGAGGGTCCGGTCCGGCTGGTGCGGATCGCGGCCACGCCCTCGGGGGCGCCGGGGCCGAGCAGTCTCGCGGGCGGTGCGGGGCTGCCGGTGCGCTACGAGCGGGGGCATCCGGCGCTGCAGTGCGTGGAGCGGGCCGGTTCGGTGCGGGCGAACGCCGGGAAGGTGGGCCCGGAGGAGCGGCGGGCGTGGGCGGAGTCGCGCCAGTGGCCGCCGGACACGGTGCACGCCCTGTGCACGGCGTTGCGCAGCCGCGGGCGCACCCTGGGTGCCGTGACGTTTCTGCGGGGTGCTGGGCGTACGCCCTTCGAGCGCTCCGACACCCTGTACGCCGAGGACGTGGCCGTACGGATCGCCTCGGCGCTGGATCTGGCGGGGCTGGCGGGGCTGCTGGGGGAGGAGGACCGGTAGACCCGGTCCCGGCTCGGTGCCGGTAGGACCTGGTGGTCCCGGCTCAGTGCCGGCGGAGTCCGGTGGTCCCGGCTCAGTGTCGGCGGAGTCCGGTGGTCCCGGTTCAGTTCCGGTGGAGTCCGGTGGTCCCGGCTCAGTGTCGGCGGAGTCCGGTGGTCCCGGCTCAGTGTCGGCGGAGTCCGGTGGTCCCTCAGTGCCGGCGGAGTGCGGTTCCACCGGCCTCAGTGCCGGTAGAAGATGCGGTCCCCGTACTGCTCGAAGATGCGGGCGTTCCACTCGTGGCCGCCGTCCACGTTGCCGGAGCGCAGCAGCGGGGGCTCGATGCCGCGTTCGGCGAGGGTGGCGGCGGCGGTGGCCACGACGGCCTGGAGGAGGGCCGAGGTCACGACCGTGGACGCGGGGGCGAAGGGCGCGGGGACGCTGTCGAGGGTGAGCTCCGCGTCGCCGACCGCGATCTTGGAGTCGAGCACGACGTCGCAGTGGTCCTTCAGGAAGGTCCCCGAGGAGTGCCGCGAGGTGGTCTCCGTCGCGTAGGCGACCGAGGTCACGCCGATCACCCGGACGCCCAGGGCGCGGGCGCGCATGGCCATCTCCACGGGCAGCGCGTTGCGTCCGGACAGGGAGATGATCACCAGGGCGTCTCCCGCGCGCAGCGGTGAGGAGCCGAGCACGGCGGTGGCGAGACCGTCGACGCGCTCCAGAGCGGAGCCGAGTGTCGCGGGCGTGACGTCGACGCCGACGGCGCCCGGCACGGCGAGCAGGTTCATCAGGGCGAGGCCGCCCGCCCGGTAGACGACGTCCTGCGCGGCGAGCGAGGAGTGGCCGGCACCGAAGGCGAAGAGGCGTCCGCCGTCCGCGACCGTGTCGGCGAGCAGCGTGCCGGCGGCCGCGATGGAGCCGGCCTCCTCGTCGCGGACCCGGTGCAGCAGGTCGATCGCGGCGTCGAGGAACCGGTCGGCCGGCGTGCGGTCGCTCATGCGGCATCCCTTCGGGTGGCTGTGTTGCGGATCACGGTGCGGTCTGGACCACTGCCGTGTCAATACGGTGATGCCGTGCTCGGCCACGACGGCGCGGGCGTGCCCGGCGGCGGACACGGGCTTGGCCAGAACCTGACGCATCGGTTGACCAAAGCCCCCCGAAGCACTCCGTTTCCACGGCGCCGCACGCTTGTCAGTGACATGCGTCAGAATTGAGTCCTGGGCCAGCACACGTGCCGGTGAGCCGTCCAGCCTCCGGCAGAGCCAAACGCAGATCACATCAAGGGGCACGTATGTCCGGACTGATCGACACCACGGAGATGTATCTCCGCACCATCCTCGAGCTGGAGGAGGAAGGCGTGGTCCCCATGCGCGCCCGGATCGCCGAACGGCTCGATCAGAGCGGTCCGACCGTCAGCCAGACGGTGGCGCGGATGGAGCGGGACGGTCTGGTCTCCGTGGCGAGCGACCGCCATCTGGAGCTGACCGACGAGGGCCGCCGCCTGGCCACGCGGGTGATGCGCAAGCACCGCCTGGCCGAGTGTCTGCTGGTCGACGTGATCGGCCTGGAGTGGGAGCAGGTGCACGCGGAGGCCTGCCGCTGGGAGCACGTGATGAGCGAGGCGGTCGAGCGCCGCGTCCTTGAGCTGCTGCGGCACCCGACGGAGTCCCCGTACGGCAACCCGATCCCGGGCCTGGAGGAGCTGGGCGAGACGGACGGCGCGGACCCGTTCCTGGACGAGGGCATGGTGTCGCTGGCCGATCTCGACCCCGGCAGCGAGGGCAAGACGGTCGTGGTGCGCCGGATCGGCGAGCCGATCCAGACGGACGCGCAGCTGATGTACACGCTGCGCCGTGCGGGGGTCCAGCCGGGCTCGGTGGTGAGCGTGACCGAGTCGGCGGGCGGCGGTGTGCTGGTCGGCAGCAGCGGCGAGGCGGCCGAGCTGCAGCCGGACGTCGCCTCCCACGTGTTCGTCGCCAAGCCCTGAGACCGCCTGGGCTCGCCGGCATCGCTTGAGCTCGCCTGCAATCGCCTGGGCTCGTCGCCAAGCCCTGACACCGCCCTGACATCGCTCCCGTACCGTCCACGCAGGGATCGGGACCGGCCCCGCACGGATCCGTACCGGCCACCGATGTGATCGCGTCGTTTCGAAGATCCAGTGCGGGGAATCGCAGCGCACACCCGGATCGCGTGCGAGGCTGTCGCGTGAGGCATGACCCGGGGGTTCGCGGTCGGGTGCGGCATCGGTCCTGACAGCGATGTCACCCGGCCGGGGAGGGGCGGGAGGATGGGCCGTGATCATGTGAGGAGCCCCGGCGCC
>NZ_BAAAIZ010000150.1:0-2464 GCF_039526425.1 Streptomyces thermospinosisporus | reverse complement strand
CGAACCCCGTGCACACCAGCCCACCTGACGTGCAGTTTTCACGATGCACACTGCTCACTGGTCGTGCTGCGGCAGTTCTTCCGCTTCGCCCGCTCGCAGCACCTCATCCTGGTCGACCCGGCACGGACTCTGACCGCGAAGGAGCCGAACGGCTTCCGCGGCAGGACCCTCACCCTCGACCAGCAGCGCGAACTCTTCCGCCGCTGGACCACCGACGAACGCGCCGCACGAGGCCCTGATGGGCATGCTTGCCCTGCTGCATGGTGCCTCCACTTCCGAGGTGCGGATGTTGCAGATCACGCACATCGACTCGGTGGCCCACACCGTCAAGCTCGGCAAGCGACCCCACCCTGTTCCCTTGGATCCCGCCTCCTGGACGGTGGTGCAGCGGTGCCTGTCCCACCGCGAGGCATGGCCGGCTGCCAACCCGCACGTGATGGTCACCAAAGGAACAAAAGCCGGGCGAATCCCGGCCTCAACTGCCTACCTCTCCCACGTTCTTGACGACTGCGGATACCCACCCCGGATGATCCGCAGCACCCGCCTCCTCGACCTGGTGAACACCATGGACCCCAAGCTCGCCGCCGCCTTCGGCATGGACCCGCAAGCCACCCTGATCTATCTCGCCGACCGCGTTGACCCCGGACGACTGCCCGCCCCGCCGAAAACCGCTGGCGCAACACCACACACAACGTGAGGATCAACAACCGGTGTCCATCACTCAGCGGAGGGAACCGGCATGGATGGTCAGGTGGAAGTGCAGCAGGTGGACGAGGAAGGCCTCGAAGAACTCCTCACGGTGGCCGTCGAGGATGCAGCACCCGAAGAGGTCATGCCTCCCGTGGCCGGTCCACCAGGATGGACGACGGAACGGCAGGAAACCTTCCGGAACTGGCACCGGGCTCGACGCCCTGGACTTGCCGGCCCGCTCCGCGAGTCCACATTCGCCATCACCCACAACGGGACAATCGTTGGGTCAGCGCGTTTGGCTCTCCGCGACAGCCATGACGTCCTCGAAGCCGGCATGTGGCTCGGCCGTTCACATCGCGGACGCGGAATCGGCACCGCCACTCTCCGAATCCTCCTCGACGAAGCCGCGAGAGCCGGTGCACGGACCGT
The DNA here is from genome assembly GCF_039526425.1 of Streptomyces thermospinosisporus. Taxonomy (NCBI): domain Bacteria; kingdom Bacillati; phylum Actinomycetota; class Actinomycetes; order Kitasatosporales; family Streptomycetaceae; genus Streptomyces; species Streptomyces thermospinosisporus. Next base: position 1,345 of record NZ_BAAAIZ010000150.1, on the reverse strand, counting down.
AGTCGCGGACACCAAGTCTCACAACACGGCGGCACTTGCCGCCTTGCGCCGCAATGGAGCAACGCTCATCGCAAGCCAGGACACCGTCGAAATTTACGCTGAGCTGATGCCGAAGTCGATGCTGCCGCCTCCACCCTCCACTGCGAACCCGTGAAAATTCGCCAGCACCTGGCACAGGTTCGCCGGAACATGTGCGCTTTGCCGAACGACTCGTTGGAGGCGATGGCGACGCTGTCCTTCTCCTCCCGCTCGGTCAGCACCTGGAACAGCAGCTCTGCGCCGTGCCGGTCGAGTTCCGTGTAGCCGAGTTCGTCGATGCAGAGGAGGTCGACACGGCCCCAGCGGGCGACGGTCTTGTTCAGCTGCTTCTCGTCGGCAGCCTCGGCCAGCTCGTTCACGAGCTTGATGGCCAGCGCGCAGCGGACGCGGCAGCCCTTCATCACGGCCTCGGTGCCCAGGGCGATGAGCATGTAGGACTTGCCGGCACCGGAGTCGCCGACCAGGCAGAGAGGCTGACTCTTCTTGATCCACTCGCAGGAGGCGAGGATATGGATGGTGGCGGGGTCGATGCCGGGGCCGGCGTCGAAGCCGAACGCCCGCAGGGACTTCTCCCGCAGGAAGCCTGCCGCCTTGATCCGCCGCTCCGAGCGGCGCCGGGCCCGGTCGTCGCACCCGGCCATCAGCAGCTCGGCGAGGAAGCCGCGGTAGGTCACCTGGTCCTTCATCGCCCGGTCGGCGATCTCGGTGAACTCATTGCGGACCGACGGCAGCCGCAGCATGCGGCAGGCGGTACCGATGGCGGCGCCGGCGGCCTGCTCGGTCAAGCCTCGCTGGCGGGGCAGAGTCACTGTGCTTCTCCCTCCGGGTGATCACCGCCGCCGGCGCGACGACGTCGGAGCAACTGGTCACAGGGGGGCACCGACGGCAGGGGCCCGGCGTCCGGCGGGAGCGGGACAGCTTCCACCCGTGCAGGGACGTCACGTTCGCCGGAGGTGCGCCAGGCAGCATCCGCTCTGCCAGGCCGGGTCCGGTCTCGGCCTGGGCGGCCTTGCAGGCCTCCAGAGCGACCGCGTCGGCGGTCATCGCCCCGGCGCGTACAGCTGCGGCCAGACCGGCGACGATGTGCCCGCGCGGCAGGTGCCGCCCCAGTAGCAGGACCTCGATCAGGGCCCGGGAGCCGTCCCGCTCACCGTGAACCCCCTGAGCCCGAGCCCACCAGGCACCATGGACGGGGGTGAACAGAGACGCCATCCGCTTATCGATGGCGGGGCTGGTCTGGTCGAACAGGGTTCTTGTTCGGGTGATCGCGCGAGGGCCGGCGCATGACAGCAGGGCCTCTTGGTAG
>NZ_BAAAIZ010000149.1:0-8191 GCF_039526425.1 Streptomyces thermospinosisporus | reverse complement strand
GGGGTGGGGTGTTGTGGGTGGGGTGAGGGGGGTGCAGTCGGCGGGGTCGAGGTGTTGGGGGTAGCCCTCGATCTGGTGGGTGGCGGGCTGGTTGCACAGGACGCAGGGTGCGGGGGTGGTGAGTCGGTGGGGGTCGGTTTCGGGTGGTTGGGGGGTGGGCTGCTGTTGGGGCGGTGTGGGTGTGTCGGGGGTGTCGGTGTTGGGGGTGGGGGTGGTGAGGTGGGTGCGGAGTCCGTTGAGGAGGCGCTGGTAGTGGGTGCGGGTGGTGCCGGTGGGTTCCCAGCGGCCGGTCTCCCAGGCGCTGACGGTTTCGCGGCTTACTCCGAGGGCCTGGGCGACTTGTGCTTGGGTCAGGCGGGCGGCGCGGCGTAGTTGTTTGCGTTCGGCTGGTGTGGGGAGTGCGTCCTGGGCGAGGGAGGCCAGGAGGGCGTCTACGGCGTTGTGTTGCTGTGGCTTGGGGTGCTCGTGCTCCACAACCTGCTCCAGGTGCGCTTCGCGTATGACTTCACATGTCGCTTCACATTTTGGTTCGTATCGTACTCGTGTGGGGGTGTGGGGGTGTGGGGGTGTGGGGGTGTGGGGGGCGGGGTGGAGTGGTGTGGGGGGGTCTGTCTGCCGGCTCGTGCGGGGTTGGTGTGACGATGTCCTGCCGCTGGACCGACCGGGCTTTGCTGTCCGGGCTGCTTGTCGGTGGACCGAGGTTCGGGTCGGGAACCAGGGGGAGCGGCGGCCCGCCGTCGCCCGAGCTGCTGCTTGTCTCCGCGGTCCGCACGGCGCCTCCTTCTGCGTCCGGAGCTTCTTGGATTCGGCTTGGGCATGCGGGTGGCGTGGATGGTTCCGTGGATGGGTCGACCCGCCTCGGTGGGGCGGTGCAGATCGAGCCGACGGCAGCGGTCTGTCATGTGAGAGGCGGGTGCGGGTGCTGAGGCCTCGTGGCTGTTCGGGCGGGTGCGTGGGGTGGGCGGAGAGGCTTTGCGTGTGGCGCTCCCAGCAGCATGTGCTGTACGGCGGTTCGGATCGAACCGCCGTATCTGCATGAGCGTCGTGTGGGGAGATCGGTCCGCAGCTCAGTGGATCGCGTCGAGCAGGGTAGCTGCGGCGATCAGCGTGAGGGCGCTGCCCAGCAGATCCACCGCACGGGTGATCAGCTTGTACTTGCGGGTTGCCAGCAGGGACAGCTCAACGAGCTGGGTGCAACGTTCCAGGTCATGGTCGGCTGTGGTGGACATATGGGTGACCAGTTCGGGGACCCGTCCCTTGAACTGCGCGTAGAAGGCGAAGTATGCCCTGCCGCCCATTCGGGCTACGCCGTCGGGTCGGACACAGAACAGGAGCTGCACGAGGCTGGCGGCCATGCAGCAGAGTCCTGCCCAGGCGAGCCACTCGACTCCGTTCCACAGGGTGAAGATGGCTGATGGGCGTAGGGAGAAGGTGGCGACGATGCCCGCTGCGATTGCCGAGAACAGTGCGAGCAGTGTGGCTGCTTTCTGGTCGGCGCGGGCCAGTTCGGTGCGAACGTCAGCCAGTGCTCCGGGCAGGGCCTGCAGGTCAGACGGGTTCGCCATCGCGGGTGTCCCGATGCGTGTCACCGCCGTCAAGCAGTTGGCCGGAGATTCCTTTGTAGTTTCGGCACACTTGCAGGGTCACTTGGTCTCCGGGGCGCCGGCTGTCTGCTTCGGGGCCTAGGAAGACGAAGAGTGCCTGCCGGTTGCCACGTGAGTCGATGACGTCGACGAAGGAGTATCCCTTGGCGGGGAAGACGCGTTGGAAGTGGCCTTTGATGCGATGGCCTTCTTGGACGGTGCAGCCTGCCAGTGGCTGCTTGCCCTCCTGGAGGGGGGGTAGGGGCACGAACCTGACGGAGCTGCCTTCTGTGAGGTCTTCCTCGCCGACGATGAAGCGGCGGTCGACGTAGTGGTCGCCGTGTTCGGAGCTCGTCGAGATGAATCCGCGCCCCAGGGTTGCGTCCCAGCGCTTCACCACGCCGTCCATTGTCGGTGGGGGAGCCTGGTGGGGCGGGCCCGCTGGGGTGAAGGCCGGCTGCATGGTGGCTGCTTGGGTGCTCTGTTTCTCGATGGTCTCGGTGAGGACTCCGCCGCGTACGCCGACGGGCTCCTGACGCCAGATGACCTCTCGGTATCTGACCGGTTCGGGGAAGCCTTTGAGTTGTACTTTCTGCTCGGTCTCCGACAGGTAGTCGTCGGGTCCGTAGTCCATGGCCTGGCCCATCATGGAGGTGACCTTGAGCATGTTCGCGGAGACGACGGTTGCGCTGTCGACCCAGATGGCCTGCGGTGCGGCGGCGCTGCAGAGCCGTGCGGCGCGGTCGACGACGGAGCCGACGTAGTCCAGTCCGCCGCCCGGTGCCTGGTACTCGACGACATGTCCGGTGGCGATGCCGATCGTGGCGAGGCACTCTTTGAGGGTGTTTTTGTTTTCGGCGCGCAGCATTTCCTGGATGCGGATGGCTGCGTTGATGGCGTCGGCTGCTTGCTCGCTGCTGAAGGCGGCGAGGGTTCCGTCACCGAGGTATTTGACCACGGTGCCGCCGTGGGCGGTGATGGCGTCAGTTGTGATGTCGAGGAACTTGCCGATGGTGGGTAGCCAGTTCACTTCTCCTGTCTTGGACTTGAGTTCGGTCGAGCCGGAGAGGTCGGCGAAGAGGATGACCCGGTACGGGCGTTCCGGATTTCTGGATGCCTCCTGGAAGAGGCTGAAGTGATCGGTCACCATGTGCTGGGGCCCCCTGAGTGACACGGCGTAGATTAGTGAAGACCATTAACCATGCAACGTGGCTTCACCGCAAGCGTCGAGGTCAGAGAGCTGACGTCGCATCAACTGGGTTCGCCGTAGGGTGACTTGACACGGGGTTGCTGAGGAGGCGAGGAGGTGCGGCCAAAGTGACAGGTGCACGAGGGGGCGCGCAGACGCGTCGTGAGCGCCTGCGGGCGGAGCTCGAACGGGAGGCCCGGGCGGAAGCGCGCCGGCTGACCGCCGCCCATGGCGTGGAGGGGCTCACCTTGTCAGCCGTGGCACGCGGCGTCGGCGTTTCGCCACCGGCGCTGTATCGGTATTTCGACGGCCGGCAGGGCCTGATTCTCGCGGTGTACGAGGATTTGACGCGTGAGTTCGTCTCCATCGTCGCTGAAGCGGCGCGCCGTGAGGCGTCCGGAGACCTGGGCGCGCAGCTGTACGCGGCGACGCGTGCAGTACTGGACTGGACCGTTGCCCATCCGGCGGAGTTCGATCTTCTGATGGGTGCCGGTTATGCGAGGCTGGCGGCCTCGTGCGGCGCCCTTGACCGCGTTCTCGTCAGGGAACTGGGCGGGGCGTTCGGACTCATGTTCACGGAACTGTGGCGGCAGGGAAGGCTGAACTTCCCCGCAGAGGATGAGATTGATCCTGTCCTGCTCAAGCAGGTGATCGTCTATCGAGATGTGATCGGGCTCGACCACCCGCCCGGGGTGGCGCTCCTGATGATCACGTGTTGGCGTCAGATCTACGGCATCCTGTGCATGGCGGTGAACCGCCACCTTGCCGCTTCGTTCGACGACTTCGTTCCGCTGTTCAACCGCATGATGGACGATCTCCTCGGCATGCTCGGGGTCGCGCGGGCCTCCGGGCAGGGCTGAGGGCCGGCGAGTCACGGCGGTATCCACGCTTCACGGCCTCCTTGCGGCCGTTGCCGGGGGCCCGTCGCACAGCGGGGCTGACTTCGTCCCGTGCGCCTCCTCGGGGAGGGGTCAGGCCCGGGCGTCGGGCGGGCAGAGGCGGTCTTGCCCCGGGGTGTTCGGGCAGCCTGTGGCAGCCTGTGGCAGCCGGCCGGGGCGCCGCGCTCGCCGGGGTCGCCGGCGGGCCGCATCCTGGGCCGGGCGACGACCCGGTGCCTGCGGCGGATCACGGCGCCCCGTTCGCGCGCCTGCCGCCCGTGAAACCACGCTCCAGGTCCGCCTGGAACCGGCCCGCGACCGGGGGCCCTCCACGTGTAGAGCGCCGGCGGTCAGCCCCGGCAGGCCGGCGGAAGGGAAGGCCGCCCCGGCCCGCCGGACGAAGCCCCCTTCCCGGGCGCCGCCCTGCCGCGGCGTGCAGCGGGCCACGTGCGCGCACGTCGCCGGCCGGCTTTCCAGGCACACCCTCCCGGCCGGTTGCCGGACCGGGGGTCAGCGGCGCCAGAACAGGTGGTGTGCCACGCCGGTCGGGCTGGGGACGACCTCGAGGTGGTAGCGGTCGAGCAGTTCCTCGGGGGTGTTCCACAGGCGCAGGCCGGTGCCGAGTTTCACGGGGACGACGGCGACGTGCAGGGTGTCGACGAGACCGGCGTCGAGGAACTGCCGGATGGTGGTGACGCCGCCGCCGAGGCGGACGTCTTTGCCGCCGGCTGCTTGGCGGGCCAGCTGGAGCACGGTCTGCGGGTCTGCGTCGACGAAGTGGAATGTGGTGTCGGAGAGGGTGAATGACGGTCGCGGGTGGTGGGTCATCACGAACACGGGGGTGTGGAAGGGCGGCTCGTTGCCCCACCAGCCGTGCCATGTGTGGTCGGGCCAGGGGCCGCGCTGGGGTCCGAACTTGTTGCGGCCCATGATCTCGGCGCCGATGTTGTGGGAGAAGTCACGGACGAAGTAGTCGTCGATGCCTCTGGTCCCGCCGGGGGCGGTGCGGTAGGGCCAGCTCGCTGTCGCTTCCGCCCAGGCGAACAGGTCCCCCGGGTCGACGTGGCCGAACGGGCGGTCGAGGCTCTGGTCCTCGCCCGCGGCGATCCCGTCGCTGGAGACGCTGAAGTTCTGCACTCTCAGCAGCTGCTGCGGCACTGTCCCTCCTCGGAAAAGGATGTGGTGGCGGTGACAGAGTGAGGACCGTTTCCGGGGCGAGAACTCATCGGCGGGGGCCGGCGCGGGCCGCGGGTGGTCTTACAGGAAGCGCCGGATCGGGGTGGCGGCTGCCTCGGCCAGGCGGGCGGCCAGGGGGCGGTGTCTCCAGCGGGCCGCGTCGACGGGCTCGCTGAGTTTGCGGTCGGCGTCGAAGTCGGCGTCGAGGGCGGCGGTGAAGTCCTCGTCGAGGACGGCCAGCATGACCTCCTCGTCGTGTTCCAGGGAGCGGCGGTTGACGTTGGTGGAGCCGATCAGGGAGCAGACCCCGTCCACGGTGATGATCTTGGTGTGGAGCATGGTCGGCTGGTAGTCGCAGATGTGGACGCCGGCGTCGAGGAGGGTCTGAGTGCTGCCGGCCGGCCAGGAGGCAGGCGCGCTGGTCGGTGTGGGGGCCGGGCAGGAGGATCTCCACCCTCACGCCGCGGCGGGCGGCGTCGGCCAGCAGGCCGGTGAAGTAGGTGTCGGGGGCGAAAGTAGGCCGTCGACAGCCGCAGCCGCAGCCGCTGCCGCTGCCGCTGCCGGGCTGAGGTGATCACGACGCGCAGCAGGGTCTGCATGTCCTGCCAGCCGAAGCCGGCCGAGCCGCGTACGACCTGGACGGTGGCGCTGCCGGGCTGCTCCTGGGAGGTGAAGCGGTCGTGCTCGTCGTAGAGCTCGTCGTGGCATTCGGCCCAGCTCTGGGCGAAGGCTGCGGCGATGCCGTCCACGGCGGGGCCGCGTACCTGCACGTGGGTGTCGCGCCATTCGTGGGGGTCGCGGGCGTTGCCGCACCACTCGCGGGCGATGCCCACGCCGCCGGTGAAGGCGGTGTGTTCGCCGGTGACCAGGACCTTGCGGTGGCAGCGGTGGTTCTGCCGCATCGGGGACAGGCGGGTGGGTTTGCGGAACCAGGCCACGCGCACGCCCGCACCGGCCATCGCGTCCAGCAGCTGCGGTTCGATCTCCTTGGCGCCGAAGCCGTCGAGGAGCAGGCGGACGCGGACGCCTGCGCGGGCCCGGCCGGAGAGGGCTTGCGCGAATGCGTGTGCGATGTCGCCTCGCCAGTAGACGAAGGTCATCATGCCGATCGTGTGCCGGGCGGTGCGGATGGCGTCGAGCATGGCGGGGAAGATCTCGTCGCCGTTGCGCAGCGGAACGAGTTCGTTGCCCTCGGTCGCTGCGATGCCGATGAGCCGTTCCAGGCGTCTGCGCAGCCGCTGCCGCTCCGTCTGTGAGGTCACGTGCCTCTCCCCTGTCTGTGTGTCCCGGCCGTCCCCCTCTTTTCCTGGTGCCGTGGTCAGGGGCGCCACCCTTGCTTCTTGCCGCTCACGGGCCGGGCACGCAGCGTGGCCGGGGTGGGCATGGACACAGGCGGGCGTGCAGGACGCGCGGAGGGGGCGGAAGGGGGTGAGGGGCCGGACGGGTGTGGAGGCTGGGCGCGGCGGCTGTTCGGTTCAGGGCGAGCCGGAGGGCCGGCCTCCCCGGGTGCGGCCGGTCTGGCGCCGTGCCGCGGCGGTCTGTGCCCGGGCCGGCGGAAGAAGGCCGCTGAGGCGGGGATCCGCCCCTACGGCACGGTCACGCGGCGAGGGCGCGGCGTGGGCGGCTGTCCGAGGGCGGCCAGGGTGCCTCGGCACGGTTCCCGCCCCCGGAGGTCTCCCCCGGCCCGGCCCAGCCCAGCCCGCAAGGCGTGGTTCCTACTGGCCCCGGGGTGGGGGTCTCCTCGCGGCCCACGGCTTCACGGAAGTGTGCCGGGCCGCCGGCTGCGGCGTCCGCCCGGCGCGGCGTCCGCCCGGCGCGGGGTGCGCGGAGTGCGCGGAGTGCGCGGGGTGTGGTGTCACCGGTGCGGCAGAACGCGGAACGCGTTGCCGTCGGGGTCGGCCAGCAGCACCGTGCCGTCCTCACCGCGGCCGAGGTGCTTCGCTCCCGGGGAGAGCAGGCGGTCGACCTCCTGCTGCTGGCCGCCGTGTGGTGCGAGGTCGAAGTGGAGGTCCCTGCCGGCATCCGGCATCAGCGGCGGACCACCCCACGTGATCTTCGTGCCGCCGTGCGGTGACTGGATGGCGCTCTCCTCGTCCTGGTCCCACACCAGCGGCCAGCCCAGGACCTGGCTCCAGAAGCAGCCCACGGCCTGCGAACCGTCGCAGGCCAGCGCCCCGAGGAGGCCGCAGCCGGCGAGGAAACCGCTGCCCGGCTCCAGGACGCAGAACTCGTTGCCCCCGGGGTCGGCGCGCACCCCATGGGAGGCGTCGGGTCCCTGGCCGACGTCGGCGTGCCGGGCAGGCGAGGGCGAGCGCCCGCTCCACCCTCTCCTGCTGCTCCGTGCGGGAGGAACCGGTCAGGTCGGCGTGCCGCCGGTTCTGGCCCGTCTTCCGCGCCCGGGCGGGGCGGAAGCCGATGCGGTAACCGGCGGCGTTCCCGGCAGCAGGGCGATGCCGTCGCCGGAATCGGCGGCTCTCTGTGCGCCCAGGACACCGGCCCAGAAATCCGCCAGGCCGCTCCGGATCGTACGCGTCGAAGGAGATCGCGAAGAGTCGGCTGGTCACGTGAGCCACGCTTCCCCGGGTCCGTTGAGGCCACCGCCGGCGGGGCGGGTCGTGCCGGCGCCCCGGGACGAGGACAGGTACAGCTGCCTGTGCGCCACGTGCCGATCCGAAAACCCCTCGCAGGGGCCACGGAGGGCGGGCGCAGCAGGTGAAGCGGGGCCAGGGGCAACCCTGCGGGGCTTCGGCTGAGCTGCTGCCGGAAAAAGGGGCAAAGGGGCCCGCCGGCGGGCGCCGTGCGGCCGGGAGGAGGGCGCGGGGGCGGTGCTGCTGCGTCGGGTCTCGGTGAAGTGGATGGACCGGCGAGGGTCAGTGCCTCCTGCGGTTCGTCGACCTGGAGGGGGCGGCAGGGTGACGCCCTGCGAGGACGAAGAGCCAGGTGAGGAAGGCGAATCGGGCGTTGCTGCTGTCGACGGGGTGGGTGCCGCACGCACCGGGACACGCGCGTGCGGCCCGGGCGGGCAAACAGGTTGCGCGGGCGGCTCCAAGGGCGGCGGCGAAGGCGCGTATGCCCTGCACAGCGCCGTCGCATGACGCGGTCACCGGCCCGTCCCTCCCCGGGTTCGGGCCTGGTGCCAGGCACGGTCGCGCGCACTGCCACCCACCGCTTCAGGTGGGGCGGTGGGGCGGGGCGCAGGCCATGCCGCAGAGACCGTGGCTTCGTTCATCTCCGGGAACAGCGATTGTCGACCGGTTCCGGAGTCAGTTGTCGATCAGCCGGCTCGCGAGTGTCGAGGAGAAATGACGGCGCTGCCGAGTGAGTGAGGGGAACGCGGGGGACGGCCAGCCGCCCGTCAGGGCGGC
>NZ_BAAAIZ010000148.1:0-537 GCF_039526425.1 Streptomyces thermospinosisporus | reverse complement strand
AGGAGGCCCTGTTGCCGCAGTCTTTCGCGCTTGCGTGTGTGGAGTCCAACGCGCCGTCCCTGTCGTGTGACTGCCTCGCGCACAGGTTCGGCAACGCGGCGGACGGGCCGGAGCGCGTGCGGTGTTACGCCTCCGACATGACGGAGGCGGAGTGGCAGGTCATCCGGCCGTTGCTGCCCATTCCGGCATGGTTTCAGGGGCGGGGCGGGCGGCCGGAGGGCTACTGCCACCGCGTGATGTTGGACGCGGTCCGCTATGTGGCCGACAACGGCGTCAAGTGGGCCAACCTGCCTGCGGATTTCCCGCCGTACCGGCGTGTGCATGCCTTCGCCCGCCGTTGGCAGGTGACGGGTCTGCTCGCCGAGCTCCACGACCGGCTGCGCGACCGCGTGCGGGCCAAGGATGGCCGCGCGGTGGACCCGACGGCCGCGATCGTGGACTCGCAGTCGGTGCGGGCAGCGGCGAACATCCCGCGCTCGACCTCCGGCTGGGACGGCGGGAAGAAGGTGGGAGGGCGTAAGCGGCACCTGGTGGTGG
>NZ_BAAAIZ010000147.1:0-819 GCF_039526425.1 Streptomyces thermospinosisporus | reverse complement strand
GCCTGGTGGCGCGTGGCTGGCTGGCCGAGCCGGCTGCGGGCCGGTTCACGCCCGCCCGCGGTGTGGCCGGGCCAGGCGGCGGGTCATGACCGTGGTCATCGACCAGTAGATCATGGCCTCGGCGCTGGTGGTGCGGCGTTCGTAGTCGCGGGCCAGGCGGCGGCTTTGCATCAGGTGAGCGAAGAGGCGCTCGACGATCCACCGCTTGGGCAGCACCACGAAGCCGCGCATGTCGTCGCTGCGCCTGACGATCGCCAGCACCAGCGCAAGCGCGGCCAGACAGTACTCGACGAGGCTGCCCGTGTAGCCCCCGTCGGCCCAGACCAGGGCGAGGTGGTGGTGCGCGCCGGCCACCCGCGCCAGCAGGACCTGGGCGGCGGCGCGGTCGCCGATATCGGCGCCGGTGACCATCACGCCCAGCAGCAGGCCGAGGGTGTCGACCACGACGTGCCGTTTACGCCCGTTGATCTGCTTGCCGCCGTCGTAGCCGCGGCTGTCCGCGCCCACCACGGCGTCCGCCTTGACCGACTGTGAGTCGATCACCCCGGCCGTGGGATCCGTGTCCTTGCCCAGCTCCTCGCGGACCCTGGCACGCAGCCGGTCGTGGAACTCCCTGACCAGGTCATGGTCGCGCCAGCGGCGGAAGAACGCATACACCCGGTCCCACGGCGGGAAGTCCACCGGCATGGCGCGCCACTTGATGCCGTTGTCCACGAGGTAGCGGATCGCGTCCAGTATCACCCGGTGGCAGTACGCCTCCGGCTGCCCGCCACGGCCTCGCATCCAGCCCGGCACCGGCAGCAGCGGCCGGACCTCGGT
>NZ_BAAAIZ010000146.1:0-2582 GCF_039526425.1 Streptomyces thermospinosisporus | reverse complement strand
GTTTTCACGATGCACACCGCCCAGTCGGCGCTTGCGAGCCTTGGGCATGGTGGCCAGGAAGGCTTCGATGTTGTGCACGTCGGCCAGGGCCCAGTCGTCCTTGCCGCAGTGCTCGGTGAGGAAGAGGGCCAGGTCCCGCAGGATGGCCAGGGCGGTTTCCAGCGTGTGATCGCTGCGGGGCCGGGTGCTGGCTCGGCGAGCCCGGTCCTGGGCCCGCATGCGGGAGGCGTCGAAGGCGGCAACGGCTGGCCGGAGGGAGTCGGGGACGGCGACGATGCGATGCTTGCGCCGCCCGGCGGCGAGCCGTTCGGCCTGGTCAGTGGGCAGGGCCAGGCCGCGATGGGTGAAGAAGTCTTCGAGAGTACGGGCGAAAGGGCCCATCGACCGACCTGGTCGGCGGGACCGCTCCAGCAGGGCCTGGGGCGAGTTGGGGTGTTCGTCCTGCAGGAGGCGGCCGAGGTCGGTGACCAGGCCGCAGGCCCGGGCGACGCAGAAGCGGGCCGCGACATGACCGACGAAGTCGTCCAGCCATGCGGGCGGATTGGCGAGTTGGTCGCGGAGGTGTTCGCCGCGGATGAAGGGCCGGCCGGGGTGCTTCTGCCGGCAGGCTGAGCACAGACCGAGTCCGGCATGCCGTCGCAGCTGACCGCACTCGCGGCAGGTCCGCGGTGGCTGCTTGTCCTGCCGGGGGCGGGAGCAATGGCCGCACCAGCCGGTCGCCTCGCGGAGATATCCCGGCTTGCCGCAGCGTGGGCAGGGCTGCTGATCGGCGAGCCGCTCGGCCTTGCGCCGGCAGACACCGCAGAGCCGGCTCTGGGCCGCACCGACCAGGTGGCCGCACTGTTCGCAGACACGCGAGCAGGTGATGCAGCGGCCGGTATCCTCCTGGAGCACGCGGTCCTTGTCGCAGGACGGGCATGCCATCTTCGCTGCCTGTTCCTCCATCCGGCGCCAGCACCGGCAGCAGTGCTGGCGGTCGGGATAGCCGACCGGGGCACCACAGATGACGCAGTCCCGTTGCTTCTTGCCCATCGCGATGACCGCCGGTCACAGGGGCGGCATCGACCGGCCTCGGGCGGAGGCGGCCTTGGGGAGGTCGGCGACGGGCCGAGGCGGTGTGATGGGCCTCTCGACGGGGGTGGTGTCGACCTCGATCAGATCATTGGGGGTGCACTCCAGCGCGGTGCACAACGCGGCCAGGGTGGTCATCTTCACCTGCGACGGCTCCTTGGTGAACAGCGCGGACACCGACGCGGAGGACAACTCCAAGCCGGCCTTCTCGGCCAGCAGCCGCCGCAGCTCGGTCCCGGTCCAGACCTCGCGCTGGGCGGCGGCCATCCGCAGCCGCCATCGGATCTTCATGCCGTGGTGTCCTTCCCGGACAGCTCCGCGAGAGTGCTGGCCACTGCCCGCTGATAGGCGTCCTCGATGAACGTCGCGGAGGGCCGGACGTAGCGCATGGTTGAGCTGACCGTCCAGTGTCCGAGCATCTGCTGGATCGCGACCAAGTCGACGCCGCGTTCGTAGTTGTGGGTCGCGCAGGCCCTCCGCAGGGCATGGGGGCTGAACCGCTCAGCCGGCGGGCGGCCTTCGAGTTCCATGAGATAGCGGAGCCGGTTGCGGATGGTCCCGCGATGCAGGGGGCCGCCGGATTCGTCGGCGAACAGCACTGGCGAGTCGGGGAACTTGGGCCGCACGTCGTCGAGGAACCATCGCAGCACCAGGTCCAGGCCGTCGAGCATGGGCACCCAGCGCGGACGCGGCCCGGAGGTGTGGGCTCCCTTGCCGAAGCGGACGTGGAGCTTGCCGAACGGGCCGCGGACGAAGTGCACGTCCGGCTTGTCCAGCAGCGATGCCTCCTCCGAGCGGAGCCCGGCGTGATACAGGGTCCCGGAACATCGCATAGTCCCGGGCGGCGGGTCCGTACTTCCTCGCGGTGGCGATCCGCTGCTTCATGAAGTCGAAGAACTCCGCCACCCGCTCCGGCGTTGGCGGCGGCACCAGGGCCGGGGAGTCGTCGCCGACATGTCGGGAGGCGTTGAACTCGTCGACCGGGCAGACCAGCCGGATACCGAACGCGGCCTCGATCTCGGCTGCCTTGCGGGCTTGCAGGAACCGGTGGAAGCCCTTGAAGATCTGCACGTACTCGCGCCTGGTCGAGGTCTTGCGGCCCTTCACCGCGAGATCACCAACCACCCGGTCGATGTCCTCCGGTGTCACCTCCCACGCGGGCCGGCCCGGTGCGGCCAGCGTCCGCTCCAGCAGGCAGATGTCGTTGTCGATGGTCACCGGGCTGAACCCGCGGGCCCGCCAAGAGGCGACGAACGCGTCGACGCATGCGGTCTGGAACTGCCACGGGTCCGTCGCCAGCGGTTCCTGCGGGACGGCCCCGCCCGCGATGACCTGGAGTCTGGCCTCGGCCACCGGCACGCCTTCCTCGCACCTGAACGGTCAAGGCAGCACCTTGAAAACCAGGTTGCTACCGCGAGAACCAACGAGGACCTCAGGAACTGGATACGGCCAGGTGGCAGCCACAACTGATGGCGTCCCTTGAAGTGGTGTAGCCGTTCTTGGCCGATGTG
>NZ_BAAAIZ010000145.1:0-1792 GCF_039526425.1 Streptomyces thermospinosisporus | reverse complement strand
CCGGCCGCTCCGCGGCCAGGCGCTGCTCTGCCGCTCCGCGGCAGAGGGTCATTTCTCTTGCTCCGCAAGAGAAATGAGGTTGCGTCACTTCGTGACGCAGATAGAAATTCGCTCCGCGAATTTCTATGGCAGCTAGAGAGTGGGGTGTTGGCGCGGCTCGAGGATTCTGACGGTCCATCAGGATTATCTGACGGTTTTTCATCATGCTGCGAATCCCACGGATGTGACGTATTCGTACTTTCCCCATTGGGATCCAAGATTCACCATTTGGTCGATCCACGCGTCGTCAAGTGCTTGTGCATCTCCCCTCATCCATGCGTCGACGATCGCGTCCCAGTGTCGGATGTTCAACCGCCGGTATTCCAGGATGCGCTGACGTGGGATCGGTACGTGGCTCTGGTCAACCGGGTGGATTTCCACGCGTGTTCCTCCATTGGCGTTCAGCCGGCGCAGGAGGTACTTGGCGACGTTCTTCCGCCGGAGGGCCCAGTATGCGGTGTCGATCTTGGCCAGGTTGGCTTTGTTGGGGCGTTGTTTGCCTGCGAGCCATGCTTTGAGGGTGCGTGGGGTGACGGTGATGCCGGCTTCTCGCATGGCTTGGTGTCCGGCCTTGGAGCGGGTGAGGTAGCGCAGGCGTGCGGACAGTCCGCGGCGTGTGGTGACGGGGGATGCGATGCCGCCGGAGAGGGAGTCGAGGACGCGGGCTGCGGCTTGGCTTCCTCGTTCGCCTTGGGCGCCGTAGCGTCCGAAGTCGTCTGTTCTGCCTGGCATTTGGGTCTCTTAGTCGTGTGCGGTGTCGAGGGTGTAGGTGTCTTTGACTTTCACCTGTGAGACTCCGCGTCCTTCTGTGAAGACGGTCCGCCAGTTGCCGGCGATGTGGAGTTCGTCGGTGCCCATGGCTCTGATCACGGTCAGTCCTGCGGTGTGGGCTTTGTGTGCTTTGAGCCAGAGGTTGACGAATGCCTGCGAGCGGATGATGTGCATCCAGTCCGGGCGGTAGATTTCCCTGTTGAAGTTCGACTCCCCCATCGTGGACACGAACTTAGAATACATGGATTTCACGTATTCCAGGGTGAGTTCGTCGTTCTCGTTGATGGCTTTTTCTCGTGCGTCTCGCAGGATCTGCCGGAACTTCTCAAACAGATGCTCTGTTGAGCCGGACGTCCATGATTCGTGGATGACGGGTGGATCGCAGAGCCGGCCGTATTGGTCGGTGGAAAGGCGTTGCAGGAGGCGGAGGGTTGGTTCGGTGATCCAGACGGGTCCGGGTTCGTCGCGGTTTCCCATGGGGTTGGGGAGGTGGTGGTGTTCCCATTCGGGTGGGGTGATGAGGTGGATTCCGGAGCGGCGGCGGGAGTGGACGTTTCCGGTGGAGTATTCGAGGGCGCCGAGTGGGAGGTGGGTTTTGAGGGCTGAGAGGTAGGCGCCGTTGATGTCGAGGGCGGTGACGTGGAGGGGGCCGGTGGGTGGGGCGGGGTTGGTCCAGTTGGGGCGGGCTTCCCAGACGTCGTCGGCTCCGTGGGCGCTTTTCTTGCGGAGGATGTCGGGCAGTGGGGGGTGGCCGACGATGTCGTAGCGGGCGCCGATGCGGCAGTGGTCGAGCAGGGCCATGGCGTCGGGGATGGCGCGGCGTTGGAGTGCGGCGGTGGCGGCGTGGATGTCGCCGTGGTGGTCTTCGAGGGCTTTGTGGGTGGCCTGGGTGATCAGGTCTGGGGTGCGGGGTTGGTTGCGGTGTGGGGTGGGGGTTTTGGGGCGTTGGGGTGTGGGGTCGGGTTGGGGTGTGGGGTCGGGT
>NZ_BAAAIZ010000144.1:0-589 GCF_039526425.1 Streptomyces thermospinosisporus | reverse complement strand
TTCGGAATCATTACCCTGCCATGAATAGCGACAAGTCTAGAGGGTGAGGTGTTTCTCGGTCCATTATGCAGGGATCGCCTGCCTCACTTTCGGGCTCGCATCTGCCACGATTCACCGAGGCTCCATGACAGGTTGGTGGTGTCAATCCGCAAATATCACTCCGGGAGACGAAAGAGTCCCTGGCACTTTCAAGGCGGTCGGGGTGATGGCCGCTGTACTGGGGATTTTCATGACAGGCTTCGGTGTGATCTTTGCAATCTTCTCGTAGGTTCACTTGGCTGGCGGATGAATGGACGTAGTCGTCTGGGCTCTCCAGATTCTCTTTGTGGTCATCAGTCTTGGTTTCTGCGTCGCAGGAGTCCTTGTGCTGCTTGGTAAGCGAGTCATGGGTGTCCCACGGTTCTACAGCGGGACGGCAACGACGGTTGTGGGTCGTTTTATACGCAACGGCAGGGTGCTTGGGGCCGTCTGGGTGGGCATCGGACTCTTCGGTCTGCTGATGGGAGCTACTTCCATGACGGCGCGGTGATCGATTACTCAGCATGATTCCCGTAAGTCGTGGGAGATCTCTCAGCAAGCACTGGGGGCG
>NZ_BAAAIZ010000143.1:0-644 GCF_039526425.1 Streptomyces thermospinosisporus | reverse complement strand
CGGCACCTTCCGCACCGCCGCCCGCCGCCTGCCCGCGATCGCCGCGATGGGCTTCGACGTGGTCTACCTGCCCCCGATCCACCCCATCGGCACCACCTTCCGCAAAGGCCCCAACAACACCCTCAACGCCGGCCCCGACGACGTCGGCGTCCCCTGGGCCATCGGCTCCCCCGAGGGCGGCCACGACGCCGTCCACCCCCGGCTGGGCACCCTGGAGGACTTCACCTGGTTCGTCAGGCGCGCGAGCGAACTCGGCCTGGAGATCGCCCTCGACTTCGCCCTGCAGTGCTCCCCGGACCACCCGTGGGTGCACAAGCACCCGGAGTGGTTCCACCACCGGCCCGACGGCACCATCGCCTACGCCGAGAACCCGCCGAAGAAGTACCAGGACATCTACCCCATCGCCTTCGACGCCGACATGGACGGCCTGATCGCCGAGACCCTCCGCATCCTGCGCCACTGGATGCGCTGCGGGGTGCGCATCTTCCGCGTCGACAACCCGCACACCAAACCGGTCGTCTTCTGGGAACGCGTCATCGCCGAGATCAACCGCACCGACCCCGATGTGATCTTCCTGGCGGAGGCGTTCACCCGCCCGGCGATGATGCACACCCTGGCCCAGATCGGCTTCCAGCAGTCCTACA
>NZ_BAAAIZ010000142.1:0-13244 GCF_039526425.1 Streptomyces thermospinosisporus | reverse complement strand
GGCGGCGTCCCGCCGCCACTGCGCGTAGGCGACGGCGTGCCCGAGCGCCCGCACGGCCCGCCCGGACGACGGGACCGGCACCAGCAGCGGACCCACCACCGGGCAGCCGGCAACCGGCTGGGCCTGCCGCCGCGTCCGTGCCCGCAACGCGGCCCGCACCGCACCCGCCAGCGCCTCGCCCAGGGGCCGGGCCAGCGCCAGGGCGCCGCGCTCCTTGTGAGCGAGCAGCGTCGCCCGCACCTCGTCGGCGTAGGGGGCCGAGGCGTGCACGACCGGCAGGCCCGGCGGCTCCGGCTCCGGGCGCACCCGGCGAGGAGGCGACCCGCCCAGCGCGGCACGGCACCGGTCACAGAGCACCGCGCGGGCCCTGCCGCAACCGCCGCACTCGGTCGGGAGCACCAGGTCGGTGAGGTCCTGCCACCAGCCCCGCATGGCCCCACTGTGCCAACGCCCACGACGCCCGGCCACCCCTGTGGAAAACTCCGCCCGGCCCACGCCGAGCCGGACATGCGGGCGCCCCCGGATAGCGGGCATCACCCCCGGCAGGCCGACGACGGGTCCCTGTCAGACGGGCGTCGCCCCGGACGGGCGGATGGCCCCCGGGTCAGCCCGGCATCACCCCGCGGACAGGCAGACGCACCCAGTTGGACAGGCATCACCCCGGACAGGCAGGCACCCCCCGTCAGATCGGCGTCACCGCTCTACGGGCGGGCGGTCCGCCAGCCAGTGGGAACACCCCCGACAGGCAGACGGGTTCCCCCGTCACACGGGCATCACTCCGGACGGGCAGAAGACGCCGGTCAGCCCGGCATCACCCCGCGGACAGGCAGACGCACCCAGTTCGTCGGGGAGTCACCCCGGGCAGACGGGCACCCCCGTCAGGTTGGCGTCACCGCTGAGGGGCGGGCGATCGCCAGCCAGGGGACAACACCCCGGCAGACGGACGGCTTCCCCCGTCAGGCGGGTGTCACCCCCGACTCGCAGGCGCCCCCGGCAGACAGGGGACCGTCACCCCGGACGGGCGGACGCTCCCCCAGCCCGCGGGGAACACCCCCAGCAGGCGGACAGGTTGCCCCGTCACACGGGCACCACCCCGGACAGGCAGACGCCCCGGCAGGCAGGCATCACCCCGGACGGGCGGACAGTCCACCGACCACCGGGCAGACCCCACCCGGCATGCGGACAGGCACCCGTCAGACCGGCATCACCCCGGGACGGGCAGGCACCCCCGTCAAACCAGCCTCACCCCCGACAGGCAGGCACCCGCCGTCCAACCGGCCTCACCCCGGATAGGCCGGCGCCGAGCCCTGGGTCACCTTCTGCCACTGGGCGCCCGACGGGAGCCGCACGATCCCGTCGACCGAGTGGGCCACCAGGGGTACCTGGTCGTCCGCGGAGGCGGTGACGTCCTTGACGCCGGTGAGTGCGGCGGGCGGCGGGATGTCCGGGGTGGAGCCGTCGGCGTCGACGTAGCGCATCTGCTCGACGCCGCCCTCCTCGCGTCCGACCACCACCAGCCGGCTGTCCCCGGTCCACGACATCGCGGTGACCTGCTCCAACTCGGGCGCCGGGGAGCGCAGTTCCAGCACGGTGACCGTGGGCCGCTCGTCGGTCCGCTCCTGCGGCCTGCTGCGTTCGATCCGCCCGATCAGCAGGGAGCGCTGGTCGCCCTTCTCCACGACGAGCGCGATCCGCACCCCGTCGGCGGCCACCCGGACGGACTGGATGCGGCCGTCGAGGCCCGGCGTGCGCACCTCGAGCGGCTCGCCGCGGCCCTTCTCCAGCAGATACAGGCCCGGCCGCTCCGGGTCCCGGTCGGCCACCCACAGCCCGCCCTGGGCGTCCCAGCTCGGCGTGGTCAGCCGGTCCTTCTCCGACTTGCCCCGGCTGCGCAGCACGGGCTCGCCGAGCGAACCGCCCGACACCATCGCCCCCACGTACAGCGACCGGCCGCCGATGGTGACCCCGGCAGCGGTGCGCTCGTCACGGGCGACCGCCACCGACCGCAGCGCCCGCCCGCCCTCGCCCAGCGCGCCGGGCACCGGCTCGGGGTCGGCCTCGGGGTCGCTCGCTGAGATCCGCACCAGCTTGCGGTCCTTGTCGAGGTAGTACAGGTACTCGGGGGGCCGCTGCGAGCCGCGTACGGCCACGCTCTCCGCGCCGTCCTGGGTGAGCGAGCACAGCTGCTTCTTGCCGGCCCGCAGATCGACCTCCTCCACGACCGGGCTGAGGTTGCGCAGCGTGAACAGCAGCTGGGCGGCCATCTCCTCGCAGCGGCTGAGACCGGCCCCCGCCGCCCGGTCGTTGAGCGGCACGGTCAGCTTGCCCCGCTCGTCCGGGGCGAGCGCCCCGGCGTCCTTCGCCAGCGCCGTCCCCGACGGGAAGCCCGACCTGACCACATGCTTCAGCCAGGTGCTGGGCCCCTTCAGCAGCGAGCGCACCATCTGGGTGGTCGGGTCGACGTGGCTGCGGACGTAGACGGGGTCGGCGACGGCCATCGGGGGCGTGCCGGGCGCGGGGTCCGCGGTGTTCGAGGCGAAGTAGTACTTGTTGACGGACATGAAGTTGCGCTCGAAGTCCGACTTGCCCATCACGATGCCCTGCGGCACCCCGTCGATGCGCCACTGGCGGTTCTCGGTGTCCCGGGTGAGGTGCAGCAGCTGGTCGTACTCCC
The DNA here is from genome assembly GCF_039526425.1 of Streptomyces thermospinosisporus. NCBI lineage: Bacteria > Bacillati > Actinomycetota > Actinomycetes > Kitasatosporales > Streptomycetaceae > Streptomyces > Streptomyces thermospinosisporus. Next base: position 10,570 of record NZ_BAAAIZ010000142.1, on the reverse strand, counting down.
CGGTGGTGGGCGCGTAGGAGCGCTGGGCGTCCACCGTGGCGACCCGGGTGCCGGTGAGGCGGAAGGACCGCACATCGGAGGCGGAGTCGTCGCGCACGGGGCGGTCCTCCCGGGCGTCCGGTCCGTCGGCGAGCACCGTGGTGGACTGCTCCGGCCGCCAGGTCCTGGCGGCGTCCGCGGTCAGATACTGGCGTGCGGTCTTGTACTGCGGGTCGTCGCTGGTGAGCGCCTCCAGGAAGCCCTGCACGATCTGTGTGGGCGTGGCGTCCTCGCTCGGCGGGTTGGGGAACACCCGCACCTGGGTGTCCTGGCGAGGGGTGGACTCGACCTCCTGCAGGTCCCCGCTGTCGGGCATGGAGTAGCACCCGGCCAGCAGCATGGCTCCGAGGGCGGCGCCCACCGCTCGCCGCACCGGCCTGGCCCGGCCGGCCCGGATCCGGCTACCGCCCACGTGTCGCCTCCCCTTGCCTGTCCTGTCCGTCGTGCCTGTCCTGTGCCCCGGCGCGTCCCGCCGCGCCGACGGTGGGTGCCTCGTCCCCGCCGGCCGCGGCTTCCGGGCCGGGGCAGGCTGCGTCCGCTGTGTCCTCTGCGTTCTCCGCCGGCGGCACGACCACCGGTGGCGTCCCGTCCGACGTGACGGGCCCCGCGACGGCCGCCACGGACGGGGTCTGGCTGCGCTGCCGCTCCGCGGTCGCCTGCCGGGCCACCACACGGGTGCCGTTGCCGGGCAGGGCCGTCGGGTCGGCGGTGGGTGCTGCCGTGGCCGGGCGCTTGGCGAGCGGGTCCCGGGAGGACCGTGCGGTGACGCCCGCGGCCGGCTGCTGCGCCGGCACCGTGGCCCGCTTGCCGCCGTCACCGCCGCCACTGGGCAGGCCGGCGTCGTCGAGGCCGCGGTTGCGGCGGGAGTCCTTGGGCTCCAGGGGTATCGGGGATCCGCGCAGCGGCTCGTCCGCCGTCCTCGGCAGCGTCAGCCGGAACTGCGAGCCGCCTCCCGGCTCGCCCCAGGCCTGCAGCCAGCCGCCGTGCAGCCGGGCGTCCTCCAGGGCGATGGACAGGCCGAGGCCGGTGCCGCCGGTGGTGCGCGCCCGGGCCGGGTCGGCCCGCCAGAAGCGGCTGAAGACCCGCGTCGCCTCGCCCGGCTTGAGTCCCACGCCGTAGTCGCGGACGGCGACCGCCACGGCGCCGCCCGCCGCGGCGAGCTTGACGACGACGTCCTTGCCCTCGCCGTGCTCGACCGCGTTGACGACGAGGTTGCGCAGTATGCGCTCCACGCGCCGCGCATCCGCCTCCGCCACCACCGGCTGGTGGTCGCCGACGATCTTTATCTGCGTGCCCTTGCGCTCGGCGAGCGGCTCGGCACCGGTGACCACCCGGCGCACCACGTCGCGCAGGTCTATCGGCTCCGCCTCCAGCGCCGCCGCGCCCGCGTCGAAGCGGCTGATCTCCAGCAGGTCGGCGAGCAGCGACTCGAACCGGTCCAGCTGGTCGGCGAGCAGCTCGGCCGAGCGGGCGGTGACCGGGTCGAAGTTCTCGCGCGCCTCGTGGATGACGTCCGCGGCCATCCGCACCGTGGTCAGCGGGGTGCGCAGCTCGTGCGAGACATCGGAGACGAAGCGGCGCTGCATCCGCGACAGGTCCTCGAGCTGGCTGATCTTCAGCTGGAGGTTCTGCGCCATCTTGTTGAAGGCCTCGCCGAGCCGTGCGATGTCGTCCTCGCCGGTGACCTTCATCCGTTCCTGCAGCCGCCCGGCGGACAGCCGCTCGGCGATCCCGGCCGCCATCCGCACCGGCGTGACGACCTGCCGCACCACCAGCCAGGCGATGGCCCCGAGCAGCACGACCACGAACAGCCCGGCGGTCGCCAGAGTGCCCTTGACCAGGCTCAGCGTCTTCTCCTCCTGCGTCAGCGGGAAGAGGTAGTAGAGCTGGTAGGGGTTGTTGTGGGGGTCGTTGATCTGCTTGCCGATGACCAGTCCCGGCTGGGACTCGGCCTTCTCGTAGATGATGCGGGTGTAGCTCTGCACGGCCGTGGAGCTGGAGTTGACCCGTTCGCGCAGCTCCTCGGGCACGCTGGCCACGGCGATGACCTGCCCCGTGGCACGCGGGCCGCGCCCGCTGCCGCTGCCGTCGCCGGCGGGCAGCGTGACCACGTGGAAGGCGCCCTGGCCGCCGCTGGCGAGCGACTCGACGAGGTCGCTCATCCACTGGATGACGCTGGTCGACGGTTTGCCGTCCACGGGCGCGGCGCCGTCGTCGCCGGTGACGCCGGAGGCCTGGTCGGCCTTCTGCTCGGCCACGGCGAACCCGCCGACGGCCTGGCTCTGCGCGGCCTTCACCTTGGCGTCCAGCAGACCGTTGCGCACCTGCCCGATCACCACGAAGCCGAGCAGCAGCACCACACCCAGCGACATCAGCAGCGTGGTCACGACGACCTTGAGCTGGATGTTGCGCCGCCACAGCCGCATCACGGGCAGCAGCGGCCTGCGCACCCAGCGCATGAACAGCCGGATCACCGGGCTGCCCTGGACTCCGCCCTGCAGCAGCCCGCCGTCGAGCAGGGCTCCCCAGCGGGAGCCCGCCCGCTTCCGGCCGACAGGCCGCTCCGGACGGCCCCCGGACCGCCCGGGCGCCGAAGCGGCACTGTCCCGGGACATGTCAGCTCGGTCCTGCCTTGTACCCCACACCACGGACGGTCACCACGATCTCCGGCTTCTCCGGGTCCTTCTCGACCTTGGAGCGCAGCCGCTGCACATGCACGTTCACCAGGCGGGTGTCGGCCGCGTGACGGTAGCCCCAGACCTGCTCGAGCAGCACCTCACGGGTGAACACCTGCCACGGCTTTCGGGCCAGCGCGACCAGCAGGTCGAACTCCAGCGGCGTCAGGGCGATCGACTGCCCGTCCCGCTTCACCGAGTGGCCGGCCACGTCGATCACCAGGTCACCGATGGCGAGCTGCTCCGGTGCCGGCTCCTCCGACCTGCGCAGGCGCGCCCGGATGCGGGCGACCAGCTCCTTCGGCTTGAACGGCTTCACGATGTAGTCGTCGGCGCCGGACTCCAGACCCACCACGACGTCGACGGTGTCGCTCTTCGCCGTGAGCATCACGATGGGCACCCCGGACTCGGCCCTGATCAGACGGCACACCTCGATGCCGTCCCGGCCGGGCAGCATCAGGTCCAGCAGCACCAGATCAGGCTTGGTCTCGCGGAAAGCGGCCAGCGCCTTGTCGCCGTCAGCCACGAAAGACGGCTCAAAACCCTCACCACGCAGCACAATGCCGAGCATCTCGGCCAGTGCGGTGTCGTCGTCGACGACAAGGACTCGTCCCTTCATAAACGACATCATCCCATTCTCATAACGGTGGCGAAGGCGCTGGTGAGGCACGTCACTGCCCCGTGACGATAGTCGTACGCCACGGTCACTGTCTGCCCCCGGCCGCCGGGGGCCGCCGCCGGCCGGCGAAAACTTCCGGCCGCCGCTCAGCCGGCGGGGGCCGAGCGCGCCTTCGCGCACAGCTCCGCGAGCCCCTCGGCGGTCACGGGCGAGACCACGCCCTCCTCGGTGACGATCGCCGTCACCAGCTCCGGCGGCGTCACGTCGAACGCCGGGTTGTAGGCCTGCGTGCCCAGCGGGGCCACCGGGATCCCGCCGCCCGCCTCCGCGCCGGCCACCGGCACCTGGGGTGCCGTGATCTCGGTGATCTCGTGCCCGGGCCGCTGCTCGACCTCGATGGCCGACCCGTCCGGGGTGCCCGGGTCCACGGTCGTGACCGGCGCCACCACGATGAACGGCACATGGTGGTAGCGGGCCAGCACCGCCAGCGGGTAGCTGCCGACCTTGTTCGCCACCGACCCGTCGGCGGCGATCCGGTCCGCCCCGATCAGCACCGCGTCCACCTCGCCCGCCGCGAACAGCGATCCCGCCGCGTTGTCCGTGAGCAGCGTGTACGCCATCCCGCTGCGGGCCGCCTCGTACGCCGTCAGCCGGGCGCCCTGCAGCAGCGGACGCGTCTCGTCCACCCACAGCCGCCGCAGCTGACCCGCCCGGTGCGCGGCCAGCGCCACCGCGAACGCGGTGCCCTCCCCGCCCGACACCAGCGAACCGGTGTTGCAGTGGGTCAGGATGCGGTGCCCGCCGCCGGGAAGCAGCTCGGTGAGCAGTGCCAGGCCGTGCTCGGCCATGCGGGCGCTGGCCTCGGCGTCCTCCTGGTGCAGCCGGCGTGCCGCGGCCAGCGCGGCCGCGGCCGCCGCCCGGGGGTCGCCGGTGCGGGCCAGCTCCTCCTGGTAGGCCGAGTGGGCCCGGCGGACCCCCACCGCCAGGTTCACCGCGGTCGGCCGGGCGCTCTCCAGCGCCGCCGCCGCGTCGTCCACCTCGAAGCCGCGCACGGCGGCGAGCGCCACCCCGTACGCCCCGGCGATGCCGAGCAGGGGAGCCCCGCGCACGGCGAGCGAGCGGATCGCCTCCACCAGCGCCGATGCGTCCGTGCAGACCAGCTCGACCTCCTCGGCCGGCAGCCTGGTCTGGTCGAGGAGGACCAGCACGGGGCCCTCGGGTGGTTCCTCCCAGCGGATCGCCGGGATCTCGGTCGGCCGCTTGGTGTCGCCGCTGTGCGCGTACTGATCAGCCATGCGGCCAGTCTGCCCCCTGAAGCGCGGACAATTGAAGCGGAGCAGCCACTACCTCGCCCGGTCACCCGATGACCACCCCATGGCACGATGGCTGCCAACCTGCCGCCGCGACCGCGGACGGGCACCGTGAAGGAGCGACGATGAACGACACTCCGGGCTGGGCCTCGCCCGGATCCGCCCCGTCCGAGGGGCAGGAGCCCGGCACGTCCGGCCCTGCCGAGCCCGCCGACCGCAACGGCCCCGGTCCCGCCGGCCACCGGGACGCCGGCGAGGCACCTGCCGACCGGCCCGAAGCGCAGCAGCAGCCCACCGACCGGCCCCAGGCGCAGCAGCCCGCCGACGCCCCCCAGCAGCCGCAGCAGCCCGGCGAGTGGCCGCAGCAGCCGGGACGGTCCCCGCAGGACGCCCAGCCGGGGCAGACGCCCCAGGGCCCGGGCGTGAAGTGGTCCAAGGAGCAGCCGCCGCCGAACCAGTGGTCCGCGCCCACCGGCGCACCCGGCCCCCAGGCCGGCCCCGGACAGGCGCCCCCGCCGCCCGCCCCGCACGCTCACCCCGGCTGGGGCGGGGGCTGGGGAGCCGGCTGGGGCGGCCCTCCGCCCGCGGCCAAGCCCGGCATCATCCCGCTCCGTCCGCTCGGCGTGGGCGAGATCCTCGACGGCGCCGTCGCCACCATGCGCACCTACTGGCGCACGGTCCTCGGTATCGCGCTGACCCTGGCGGTGATCACCCAGATCGTGATCCTCCCCGTCCAGCGCCTGGTCCTGGACACCTCCGGCAGCGAGGTGCTGAACGACCCGAGCCCCTCGCCCGGCGAGGCCACCCGCGCCCTGGGCGACCTGCTGCTCGCCAACGGCCTGATCTTCCTGATCACCCTGGTCGGCGTCGTCGCCGCCACCGGCCTGCTCGCCACGGTCACCAGCCGCGCCGTGCTCGGCCGGCCCGTCACCACGGGCGAGGCCTGGCGCGACGCCCGCCCGCAGATCCTGAGACTGCTCGGCCTGATCGGCGTGCTGCTGCTCATCCCCGCCGTGATCGTCGGCGCCGGATCGCTGCCCGGCATCCTGGCGGCCGCCGCGGGCGCCACCGGCCCCGGTGTCGCCCTGAGCATCCTGGGCATCATCGGCACCGGCGTCATCGCCCTGTGGCTGATGGTCCGGCTCTCCCTGGCCGCGCCCGCGCTGATGCTGGAGAAGCAGGGCATCACCCGGGCGCTGAAGCGCTCCGCCCGGCTGGTCCACGGCTCCTGGTGGCGGATCTTCGGCATACAGCTGCTCGCCTGGGTCATCGCGAACGTCGTCGCCTCCGTCATCGGCATCCCGTTCACGTTCCTCGCCGCGGCCCTCGGCACCGGCAGCGTCACCGGGTTCCTCGACAACCCCGGCGAGGTCGGCTGGACGTTCCTCCTCATCAACGGCATCGGCGCGGTCATCGGCACCCTGATCATGTTCCCGATCGTGGCCGGCGTCATCGTGCTGCTCTACATCGACCAGCGCATCCGCCGCGAGGCCCTCGACCTGGAACTGGCCCGCGCCGCGGGCGTACCGGGCTACGACTCCGGCGCCACCCCCGGGAGCTGATGCGGTGTTCACCACGGGGGGAGTCGCAACACTGCCGGCCGTGCCCGCCGCCGTCGGGACGGCCCTCGGCTCCGTGCTGCGCGGAGACGAGGAGCCGCCGCTCACCGTCCCGCGCGACCCCGCGCGGGAAGCGGCCCGGCGGGAGCTGTCCAAGCGCATGTACCACGAGAACGACCCCAGTTGGTTCCAGCGCGCCCTGGACGCCTTCTGGGAGTGGCTCGACGACCTGCTCTCCAGCGCCTCCTCCGGCACACCCGGCGGCACCTTCGGCCTGATCGTCGTCGTCGTGGCCGCCGTCGCCCTGCTGGCCGCCCTCTGGTGGCGCCTGGGCACCCCCCGCCGCGAACCGACCTCCGCGCCCGCGCTGTTCGACGACCGCCCCCGCAGCGCCGCCGAGCACCGCGCGGCCGCCGAGGCCCACGCCGCCCAAGGCCACTGGAACCAGGCCGTGCAGGAGCGCATGCGGGCCATCGTCCGCTCCCTCGAGGAGCGCGCCCTGCTCGACATCCGCCCCGGCCGCACCGCCGACGAGGCCGCCGCCGAGGCGGGCCGCGCCCTGCCCGCCCACACCGACGCCCTGCGCACCGCCGCACGGACCTTCGACGACGTGACATACGGCGGCCGCACCGCCACCGAGGACGCGTACCGGCGCATCGCCGCACTCGACCGCGACCTCGAACGCACCAGACCCCTGGCCGGCAGCACGGCCGGCACCACCGACGCCCAGGACCGCAACACCCGCCAGGGAGCCGCCGGATGACGACCGAGGTCACGCTCCCGTCCACCTCGGCCTCGCCCGGCGCCCGCCAGGTGTGGACCCGCACGCGCGGCATCGTGCTCGCGCTGGTCGTGCTGCTCGCGGCGGCCGTCGCCATTGCCGTGGTCCGCTCCGACAGCCGGCACGGCGAACTCGACCCGCGCTCCGCCGACCCCAACGGCAGCCGGGCCGTCGCCGAACTCCTCGCCGACCGCGGCGTGGACACCCGCGTGGTCACCACCCTGGACGAGGCAGCCGCGGCGGCCGGCCCCGACACCACCCTCCTGGTCGCCGTCCCCGACCTGCTGACCCCCCGTCAGCAGACCCGGCTGCGCCAGGCGTTGGCCGGATCCGGCGGCCGCACCGTGCTGGTCGCCTCCGGCAGCGCCTCCGTCGAACGGCTCGCCCCCAGCGTCACCGCCGCCCCCGCGACCAGCCTCGACACCACCCTCGAGCCCCGCTGCTCGATGCCCGCCGCCCGCCGCGCCGGCAGCGCCGACACCGGCGGCGTCCGCTACACCACCTCCCACGTCGGCGCCGACGAGTGCTACCCCAGCGAGCGCCTGGCCACCCTGCTGCGCATCCCCGCCTCCTCCGGCGACGGCGACACCGTCCTGATCGGCGCGCCCGACATCCTGCTCAACGACCGCCTCGACAAGGGGGGCAACGCCTCCCTCGCCCTCCAACTCCTCGGCTCCCGCCCGCATCTGGTCTGGTACCTCCCCTCACTCGCCGACAGCTCCGCCACCGAGGAGGAGGAACGCGACTTCTTCGAACTCCTCCCCTCCGGCTGGCTCTGGGGCACCCTGCAGCTGTTCATCGCCGCAGCCCTGGCCGCCCTGTGGCGGGCACGCCGGCTCGGCCCCCTGGTCCCCGAGAAACTCCCCGTCGCGATCCGCGCCTCCGAGACCGTCGAAGGCCGCGCCCGCCTCTACCGCAAGGCGAACGCCCGCGACCGCGCCGCCACCGCTCTTCGCTCCGCCACCCGCACGCGCCTCGCCCCCCTCGTCGGCGTCCCCGTCACCCGGGCGCACACGCCCGAGGCCCTGCTCCCCGCACTGTCCGCCCGCCTTCACGGCGACGGACAACAGTCCCTGCACGCCCTCCTCTTCGGCCCGCCCCCCGGCGACGACGCAGGCCTGATCCAGCTCGCCGACCGACTCGACGCCCTCGAAAGTGAGGTACGCCGTCCATGATGGACCCGACCACTGACAACGCCGCGCACACCGGGGACCCGGCCGCCGCCCGCGCCTCCCTGGAAGCCCTGCGCGCCGAGATCGGCAAAGCCGTGGTCGGCCAGGACCCCGCCGTCACCGGCCTCGTCGTCGCCCTGCTCTGCCGCGGCCACGTGCTCCTCGAAGGCGTCCCCGGCGTGGCCAAGACCCTGCTGATCCGCGCCCTCGCCGCCACCCTCGAACTCGACACCAAGCGCGTCCAGTTCACGCCCGACCTGATGCCCAGCGACGTCACCGGCTCCCTGGTCTATGACGCCCGCACCGCCGAGTTCTCCTTCCAGCCCGGCCCGGTCTTCACCAACCTGCTCCTCGCCGACGAGATCAACCGCACGCCCCCCAAGACCCAGTCGTCCCTCCTCGAGGCCATGGAGGAACGCCAGGTCACCGTCGACGGCACCCCGCGCCCCCTCCCCGAGCCCTTCCTGGTGGCGGCCACCCAGAACCCCGTCGAGTACGAGGGCACCTACCCTCTGCCCGAGGCCCAGCTGGACCGCTTCCTGCTCAAGCTCACCCTCCCCCTGCCCTCCCGGCAGGAGGAGATCGACGTCCTCACCCGCCACGCCCACGGCTTCAACCCGCGCGACCTGCGCGCCGCCGGCGTGCGCCCCGTCGCGAACGCCGCCGACCTGGAGGCCGCCCGCACCGCCGTCGCCAAGACGACCGTCTCCCCCGAGATCACCGCCTACGTCGTCGACATCTGCCGCGCCACCCGCGAGTCGCCGTCCCTCTCCCTCGGCGTCTCCCCCCGAGGAGCCACCGCCCTCCTCGCCACCGCCCGCGCCTGGGCCTGGCTGACCGGCCGCGACTACGTCATCCCCGACGACGTGAAGGCCCTCGCCCTGCCCACCCTCCGCCACCGGGTCCAGCTCCGCCCCGAGGCGGAGATGGAGGGCGTGACCGCCGACGCGGTCATCAACGCCGTCCTGGCCCACGTCCCCGTCCCCCGCTGATGGCAGTCACCGGACGCGCCGCCCTCCTCGCGGCCCTCGGCTCCCTCCCCGTCGGCATCTGGGAACCCAGCTGGACGGGCATCCTCGCCGTCAACGGCCCCCTGGCACTTGCCTGCGCCTGCGACTACGCCCTGGCCGCCCCCGTGCGCCGCCTCGGTCTCACCCGCTCCGGCGACACCTCCGCACGCCTGGGCGACCCGGCCGACGTCACCCTCACCATTACCAACCCGTCCCGCCGCCCGCTGCGCGCCCGCGTCCGCGACGCCTGGCCCCCGAGCAGCTGGCAGCCCGGCACGGAGCACACGGCCTCCCGCCACCGCGTGGTCGTCCCGCCCGGGGAACGCCGGCGCATCACCACCCGCCTGCGCCCCACCCGGCGAGGCGACCGGCACGCCGACCGCGTCACCATCCGCTCCTACGGCCCCCTCGGCCTCCTCGCCCGCCAGGGCACCCACAAGGTCCCGTGGACGGTGCGGGTCCTCCCCCCGTTCACCAGCCGCAAGCACCTGCCCAGCAAACTGGCCCGCCTGCGCGAACTCGACGGCCGCACCAGCGTCCTCACCCGAGGCGAGGGCACCGAATTCGACAGCCTGCGCGACTATGTGCCCGGCGACGACACCCGCTCCATCGACTGGCGCGCCACCGCCCGCCAGACCACCGTCGCCGTCCGCACCTGGCGACCGGAACGCGACCGCCACATCCTGCTGGTCCTCGACACCGGCCGCACCAGCGCCGGACGGGTCGGCGACATCCCCCGCCTGGACGCCTCGATGGACGCGGCCCTGCTCCTGGCCGCCCTGGCGTCCCGCGCCGGCGACCGCGTCGACCTCCTCGCCTACGACCGCCGTCTGCGCACCCTGGTCCAGGGCCGCACGGCCGGCGATCTCCTCCCGTCCCTGGTCAACGCCATGGCCACGCTCGAGCCCGAACTGGTGGAGACCGACGCCCACGGCCTCACGGCCACGGCCCTGCGGACCGCGCCGCGCCGCTCCCTGATCGTGCTGCTGACCACCCTGGACGCGGCACCCATCGAGGAGGGCCTGCTCCCCGTACTCGCTCAGCTCACCCAGCGGCACACGGTGCTGCAGGCCTCCGTGGCCGACCCGCACATCGCCGACATGGCCCGGGCTCGGGGAACCACCGACGCCGTGTACCAGGCCGCTGCGGCGGCCCACTCCCACGAGGAACGCAACCGCACAGCGGACCATCTCCGCCGCCTCGGCGTCACGGTCGTGGATGCGACCCCGGACGAGCTGGCGCCCAAGCTCGCCGACGCATACCTGGCCCTGAAGACGGCCGGCCGGTTGTAGGAACGTTGCAGGAACAGGGGGCCGGCAATCGGCCCCCTTGCATCTGTCTGTCGTCGTGTTTCGCTGAATGTGCCCTGAAACGCAGGAAACCCCGCACCCAAAGGTGCGGGGTT
>NZ_BAAAIZ010000141.1:0-5986 GCF_039526425.1 Streptomyces thermospinosisporus | reverse complement strand
TCCCGACACCTACGCACACCAGCCCACCCGACGTGCAGTTTTCACGATGCACACCGCCCACTGGACGGCGCACGGTATCTCCGGGACACACCCGGTGTGGATGAACGGGTCGTCAGACTGGTGGCGAACCACACGTACGCCCTACTGGAAGCCGAGGAGCGCGGCCTGCGGGACGAGCTGGCCGACGAGTTCCCGATTCTGGATGATCCACTGCTCGTCGACGCGCTGGTCTACTGCGACATGACCACGACGCCAGACGGTCAGCGAACGACGCCCCAGGAGCGGCTGCAGGAGATCTTGGGTCGTTACGGCGAGGACAGCGTGGTGGGACGTTTCATCCGACGTGCCGCGCCGCACATCCACGCGAGCGTGGATCGGGTGCGGGCGGCTGCGATCGAGGCCGGCCTCCAGGTGTGAGCGCGAGCGGTCAGCCGAGGTAGGGGTAGGCCCCGGTGAGGTAGTGGCCAATCTGCTCGTGCATGCTCGGGTGAATGTCGAGCGTGTGCAGCTCCTCCGGGTGGACCCAGCGAACACCATCGGCCTCGTCGTTGACGGTCGGCTTGCCGCCGACGGGGCGGCCGATGTACACGGCCTCGTACTGCTGCCGGATCTCCCCGTCGGTGTACTCGATGATGTGCTCCGGGTTGGAGTAGACACCAAGGAAGCCGATGACCTCGGCGACGATGCCTGTCTCCTCCTCGCACTCACGCACGGCGCATTGGGCTGGTGTCTCGCCGATGTCCTGGGCTCCGCCGGGCAGGGCCCACTGGCCGGTGTCGCGGCGTCGCTGGAGGAGGATGGCGCCTTCGTCGTTGATCACGAGCATGTTGCTGGCGGGGATCAGGGTGTTGGCCTTGGGGGCCTTGGGGTCGTTGTAGTACTCGGTCCTGCCCACGGTGTTGCTGCTCCTGCCTGTCAGGCGCCCAGGGGCGCGCGGACGCCCACACGGCCTCGAAGCTGTCGCTGTACGGCTGGAACCACTCCCCGCCGTCGGTATTGCGGAGCTGGAGAAGCGGGTTGGCGCTGGCCGGCTGGCCCCAGATGTGCGGGTTGACCATAAGGTGGTCGTCGTATCGGAAGATCGAGTTGTAGAGCGTCGTGTCGTGAAGGCGCACCTCGCAGCCTGGGTAGCCAACGAGGTCGCGGTAGTAGGTGAGGGACGCCTTGATCTTGGCCGCGAGCGTGTCCCCGATGCCCTCCTCCCTGCCCCTGACACGCACCGCCTCCCCGTCCGGATCACCGAAACACAGCCGGACGCGCACACCCGCCTGCGCTCTTTCCTGGAGCATGCTCGCGATGTGCGGGTTCGTCTGCGCGAAGAAGGTGCCAGAGAACACAAGCACGTCAACCTGCTTCATGGCGCCCAGAAGCAGGGAGAGCCACACATCGCGTGGGACGCTCGCCCGGTTGGGGTAGGTGTCGACGAGCTCCGAGCGGGCCGCGCCGAGCCGCTGAGCCCCCTGGCCGTTCTCGGGCCACAGGTATGTCTCGTCGACCCGCAGCAGGTTCGCGACCGTCCAACGGTGCCGACGGTGGGGGACTCGGCCACCGACCCACCGGCTGGCGGTCTTGGGATCCACGGAGCAGGCTTCGGCCAACTCCTCCACCGTCAGGCCACGTTGCACGAGTGCGGAACGCAGTCGCTCATTCACTCAGGCAAGCCAACCTGACCATGACAGCGGGCCGCAAGTGCGATGAGCCCGCTGGACGCGGTTGTGGCCGGAACTGTTCGTACGCCTACGCTGGACCGGTGCCACTGATCGTGCTCTGGGACATCGACCACACCCTCATCGAGAACTCCGGCGTCAGCAAAGAGATCTACGCCGCCGCCTTCGAAGGCGTCGCCGGCCGTACCGCTGACCATCCTGCCCGCACCGGGGGCCGGACCGACCGGCTGATCCTCGCGGGGATGTTCCGCGACCACGGTATGGAGCCCCCGGAGTGGGCGTTGATCCAGCCCGCCCTAGAGGCCGCCGGCGCGGCACGGGAGGCTGATCTTGCCCGTCGTGGCCGGGTGCTTCCCGGTGCCCGTGAGGCGCTCGCCGCGGTAGCGGCCGAGCCCAACATGATTTCCTCAGTCCTCACCGGGAACGTCCGGGCGAACGCCCGTGTCAAGCTCAGGGCTTTTGGACTGGACGGTCTGGTCGACATCGACTGCGGAGCGTACGGAGCGGACGCGACGGACCGGGCGGACCTGGTCGACGTCGCCCGCTCCCGTGTACGGGCGACTTATGGCACGCCGCCCGACACGCCTGTGGTCCTCATCGGTGACACGCCGCGTGACGTCCAAGCCGCCCTCCACTCCGGCGCGCATGTGATCGGCGTGGCCTCTGGCGTCCACAGCGCGGACGAGCTGAGGGCGGCCGGCGCAGGCACCGTGCTCACCGATCTCACAGACGTCGCCGCCCTGATGCGTCACCTACGGTCGTTGACTCACGCCGTCTGCTGAAAACGTCCCAGGACGTCCGTAAGAAGTCCCTGCGCGTGGTTCGCCGTCCTGCCTTACGACGGCACGCTCTTGGGAGCCGTCGGCGGAGCGTCCCCCGCGCTCCGCCGACGTGCTATCCCTCTCCGGCCTCATGGATGGAGCACGCGCGTGACAGCTTTACTCGGCGGACAGGCGGGCACGGCGTCCACACTCGCGGACGTAGAGCGGCTCGCGCGGCGGTACGGGGTGCCGGTCGAAGACGCCCTGCTCATCTCGATCAACCTCCACGGAATCGACGGGGAAGCACCGCGTCACCGCGCCCGCTTGCAGGTGCGACTGGACAGCGCACGGTCCGTGCCCTGGCAGCTCATCGTTCCGCTGAACGCGGCGGAGTCGCCCTTCCGGCTGATGGACGATGGGCAACTGCTGCTGGGGGACTCCCCGGTCGGCATGGTGGAGCGAATCGACGCCGATGAGGCGGTCGGTGGCTACTTCCGCGACGGCGGCGCCGCCTTGACGCTCAACCCCAATGCCCGCAGCCGCTGCGTGGGTTGCGCCTTCTGCCCCAACACCCTTGAGGCAGCGGCGGACCCTCGGCTGTCGGAAGAACAGGACCTCCGGGAACTCCTCGCCGCGCTGCGCGAGCAGCACCCCAGGAGGGACCTTACGGAAGTCCGAGAGGTCACCGTCTCCACCGGATGCTTCGAGCGGGAGCCCGCGGCCGTCGACCACATGCGGGCCCTGCGATCGGTTCTGGCCGAGTACGGCATCGAAGCCAGGCTCGGCTTCCTCACCTCGGTGCTTCACTCCAGGCAGGCGTTCGACGAGCTTGCCGACATAGGCCCCTTCGTGCTCCGGCTCACGGCTGAATGCTTCACGCGTCGGGACCTCCTGTTGAAAGCCAGCAAGGCGGTGCTGACGACGGCCTCGATGCCGGAAGTGCTGAGGCGGGCGGTCGCCGCCGGCCACGGGACGTCGTTCACGTACATCGCGGGTCTGGACGACCTCGACGCACTGCGCACCGGCGTGGAGACCCTCGCGCCATACGTGACCGAGTTCCCGAACTTCCAGGTCTACCAGGCCCACAACCGCATCATGGCCGGCCTGCGCGCCTCCGGCGCTCATGAGCTGGAGTACTACCTCCGCGCCCGCGCCGAGATAGAGAAGATCATGGAGCCCTCCGGGCTCCGGCCGACGGCATGGGAGTGCTATCGCCCCCTGTGGTACTTCACCTTCGCTGACGAGACACTGGTCGGCGCTTGATGGAGAACGATGCCGTTCTGGCCGAGGCCCTGTGGAGAGCCATCTGCTACGCCTCGGTGTGTCAACTCCACCTACGGGACAATGTCCTGCTCAGCCAGCCGCTGACTGCCGAACACGTGAAGGAGCGTCCGTCCGGCCACTGGGGGACCGTGCCGGGGACCGCCTTCGCCTTGACCCACCTCGCCCTTGCTGCTGGGGCTCTCGACGGGGAAGTCGGCCTCGTGCCGCTGCTCGGAGCCGGTCATGCCGGCGTGGTCCAGCTCTCGGCGTCCTGGGTGACAGGTGAGCTGGGCAGGCTGCGTCCGGAATTCGGACCGGACGCCGGCGGCCTGCGGCGGCTCTCCCGGGCTTTCCCTAACGTGGAAGGGATGGGAGCCGAAGTCACCCCGGCGCTTCCGGCCGGTGCCTTTCTCGGTGGACGACTCGGGGGCTGCCTGCCCTTCGCCCAAGGGGCCGCGCTCGACGCTCCCGGCAGGGTCGTCGTGCCTGTGATCGGTGATGGCGAGTGCGAGACTGCGACGACCGCATCGGCCTGGCTCGCCCACGGAGATCTCACCGGTGCCGCAGTACTTCCCGTGGTGCACGTGAACGGCTTCCGCATGGGTGGTCCGTCGCTGCTCGGGCGACTGGACGACGTCCGGCTCCGGGCGTACTTCGCCGGTATCGGATGGCGGGCCGTGATCGTCCACGTCACCGCCGGATCGCAGGCGGAGCACGCAGCTTTCCACGCCGCCCTATGGGACGCCCTGGAGGCCACTGTCGCAGGCCGGCCCACGGCACTGGTCCTGCGCTGCGTCAAGGGATGGACCGGCCCTGTCGCCCTCGGCGGCCAGACGCTTATCGGTACGGCCGCTCTGCACAAGACACCTCTCACAAACCCGCGGGCCGACGCGCAACAGCTGTCACAGCTCGACGACTGGCTTGCCTCCTACCGGCCTTCCCAGCTGTTCGACACGCGGGGACGCAGCCGAGGGCCCCTGGCAGAGGCAGTCGCCCGGGTTCGGTGGTGCGCCCTGCCCCGTGCGGGGTCGGCCACCCCGGACGCCCCGCGAGTACCCAAGGCTGCCTCGTTCACGAGCGCGGTCACTGGGACAGTCCGGACGAGGCGACTTCCTTCTCCTCAGCCCCGACGAACTGGCCTCCAATCGTCTTCCTGACCTCGCACGTGAGCGATGGGCTCACGAGCTGCTGGCGGAGGAGGTGCTGCTGGAGTGGCTCGCCGGCTGGACCGCCAGCGGCCGACGGGGCCTGCTCGTGTCGTACGAGAGCTTCGCCCCTCTGCTCACCAGCGGGCTGGTGACGCACATCAAGCAGCGACGCCTCGACGGCGCGAAGGGCCTGCCCAGCCTCAACGTCCTCCTGACTTCCTACGGCTGGCACAACGTCCACACGCACGGCGACCCGTCCCTCGCCACTGCCCTGTTGGCCCTCGGTGCACCCGGAGTCCGGGTGCTGACGCCGGCGGACCCGACTCGTACGGCGGCTGTCCTGGATGAGGCGCTCGACTCGGTGGACCGCGTCAACTTGATCATCACCGGCAAGCACAACCGCACGCTCCACCCGGAAGATTCGCTGGACGAGGAGCGGAGCCGTGGTCTCGCGGTGTGGTCGCACCTCAGCGACGACGACGAGCCCGACCTGACGATCGTGACAGCGGGAGACATCCCCGCTGCCGTAGCCACGGAAGCCGTCGACCGTATTCGCGACCGTCACCGGTGCCGGGTCCGCGTCGTCAACCTGCTGGACCTCACGGTTCTCGGTGCCCCGAGCACCTGGCCGAGGGGGCTGAAGGGTTGCGAGGTCGAGCACTGTCTCGGTTCCCACGCTTCCGTTCTCTTCCTCACTCTGGGCCACCCCGCGGCTGTATGGGGGCTGTTGGCGGGGAGCCTCCGCCGCCCCGTCGACGTCATCGGCTGGCAGGAGCTCGCCGGCCCGATGCCGCAGCGCGATCTAGCCCGCACCATGGGCATGGACGTGCCGGGAGTCGAGCGGGCCGCCGACCTCCTCCTGGCATCTCGCGAGGTGGTCCGATGACCTCGTGGACCATCCAGGACCTCCGCGTGGTCCAGGCCAGGCAGGCGACGGCAGCCGGGGACGACTCCTTCTTCGTCGCGGTCCGTGCTGGGCACGCGCTCGGTTGGTACGGCCCGGTCGGCGAACGCGTGGGGCGCTACGTGAACGACGTACTGGCCCCTGAGACGAAGGACGCGCTGGTCACTGACCACGCCGGCTTGCTGGACCATCTGCGGGCTGCGGCTCGCAGGCGCCCCAATGGGCGGTGTGCATCGTGAAAAC
>NZ_BAAAIZ010000140.1:0-8185 GCF_039526425.1 Streptomyces thermospinosisporus | reverse complement strand
GGCCCGACGGGATTCAGGCCGGCCCGCCCGGCAGCGGCAGATCGCCCGCCCGGCCCGACGAGGTTCAGCCCGCCGTGCCCGGCAGGGTCACGACGCCTTGCAGGACGGCAGGGCGTCGGTGTCGCCGGAGCGGATGTCCTCCAGGGCGTCGAGGGCGTCGTCGATGGTGTCCACCTTCACCAGGGTGAGACCGTCGGGGGTGTCCTTGGCGGCCGCGGCGCAGTTGTCGGCGGGCGTCAGGAAGTACTCGGCGCCCTTGGCGCGCGCCCCGACGGTCTTCATCTCGATGCCGCCGATCGGCCCGACCTTGCCGTTGTCGTCGATGGTGCCGGTGCCGGCCACGAAGGCGCCGCCGGTGAGGCTGCCCGGCGTGAGCTTGTCGTAGATGCCGAGGGCGAACATCAGCCCGGCGCTCGGGCCGCCGACGTCGGCGAGCTTGATGTCGATGGTGAACGGGAAGGTGTGGTCGGTCCCGGCGGAGATGCCGACGATGGCGCGCTTCTCACCGGCGTCGTTCGAGGTCCGGGTGGTGATGGTGACGTTCTCGGTCCGCGCCGGCCGCTTCTCCTTCTGCGCGGCGGCCTGCTCCTTGGCGGGCACGATCGTGAAGACCACGTTCTCCCCCGGCTCGTGCTTGGTCACCAGGTCGGCGACATCGGCCGGCTCCTTGACCGCCTTGCCGTCGACGGCCTTGATCACATCGCCGGCGTGCAGCCTGCCCTCGGCCGGGGATCCCTTGACGACCGTGGAAACGACCACCCAGGACTTCACCGGGACGTCGAGTTCCTTCAGCGCCGCCACCTTGGCGCTCTCCTGCGACTGGGTGAACTCCTCGGCGTTCTCCTGGGTCGACTCCTCCTCCGTCTTGCCGTTCGGGTAGAGGGTGTCGTGCGGCACGATCTTGTTGTCGTGCGCCAGCCAGCCGTAGACCGCCTCGACGAGGTTCATCCGGTAGTCGGCACTGGTGACCCGCACCGTGGTCATGTTGAGGTTGCCGTCGGCCGGATAGGTCTTGCGCCCGGAGATCTGCAGCACCGGCTCGCCGTCGTGCTCGCCGAGGGTGTTCACCGTGGGCCCCGGGGACATCTCCGCGTACGGCACGGGGATGAACACTCCCGCGCACAGAAGCGCGATCAGCATCAGGGTGGAGGCGAGCATCGTCGCGGTGCGGCGTGGCATGTCTCGACAGTACGGGACGGTTCTGTCAGCGCACCGTCAGGGCCGCCTGCTCAGGTGCCGGTACGGGACTTCTCCATCGCCTCGCGAAAACGGGCGTATCCGTCCAGTTCGGGACCGTCGCTACGTATCTTCCGGGTTCTCAGGGCCCAGCTTCCCCACAGCCCCGCGACGACGGCCGCCACGAGCGGAATCAGCAGCCAGGCAAGCGCATCCATACCGACCTCCCAACCCGCGAGCGTCCGCGACGGACTGATCAGAAGATTAACCATTCGCTGTGACAACGCTCACGTCGGGGGACCGGTTACGCAACCGGACAAACCGTGCTGGGAGGGACCTCGGAAGGGGCGGCCGGGGTCAGCAGGCGCCGACCCACTCCTGCGTTCCGTCGGCGAACGTCTGGTGCTTCCAGATCGGCACCTCGTGCTTGATGTCGTCGATCAGCTTCCGGCAGGCCTCGAAGGCCTCGCCCCGGTGCGGACAGGACACGGCGACCACCACGGCGAGGTCCCCGACCGCGAGGTCCCCCACGCGGTGCACGGCCGCCAGCGCCCGCACGGGGTGGTCGGCGACGACCTTCTCGGCGATGCGACGCATCTCGGCCTCGGCGGTGGGGTGGCACGAGTAGCTCAGCTTCTCGACGTCGGCGCCCCCGTCGTGGTTGCGCACGGTGCCGACGAACAGTGCCGTGCCGCCGGCCGCGTCGTCCCCGACGGCCCGGAAGACCTCGTCCACCGACAGGGGGGTGTCCCGGATGCCGATCAGCTTGATCGGGTCCTGTGCGGCCTGCTCGCCGGGGTGGTCATGCGTCGTAGCCATGCCCCCATCGTGCCGTACGCCGCCGACAGCCGGGTATTGCGGTTTCGACCGGCAGGCGCGCCCGGAGGTTCGGAGTCTTCTACAGGACCGCGAATCTTCACCGTGAGTCCTCCACGGGACCGGTGCCGTGGGGGCCGGCCCGAGGGGTTGCCGGGTGTCAGATGCGCCGGCGCGCCTTGCGTGCCCGCCGGACCACCGCCGCAGCGCCCAGCAGCGCCACCGTCGCGCCCGCGGCGCCCGCCGCCGTCGCGTCCTTGCGGCCCAGCCGCCGGCCGGCCACCGTGTGCCGCCCGGAGACCTCCTCGAGCAGCTCCGCCAGCACCTCCTCGTTGGTGTAGGCGGGACGCCAGCCGGCGTCGTGCAGCCTGCTGCCGCTGACCACCCACGGGTACATCGTGTAGGCCAGGTCGCCCGCCGGGGACGGGGTCAGGCCGATCCGGTGCAGCCGGGCCGCCGCGCCCAGGGCCACCGCCGACGGCAGCTCCATGCGCCGGATGCCGCTGAGCTCCTCGACCTCCTCCTGCTCCAGCCAGCCGTCGCAGCCGACGGCCAGCTCGCCGTCGACCTTCTCCAGCACCGCGTACTCCAAGGCGCTGCACAGGTCCTCGACGTGGCAGAACTGCCAGGCGGGCCGCGAGCCGGCCACCACCAGGAGCCGGGGCGACTCGAAGTACCTGGTCAGCGCGGTGTCGGTGCCGCCCACCAGGATGGCGGGGCGCAGCACCGTGACATTGAGCCCGGGGTGCGCGCGGGGCGCCCGCCGGGCCAGGCGCTCGATCTCCAGCAGGTCGCCGACGCCGGTGGCCTCCGCCGTGGCGCGCAGTTCCGCGTCCTCGGACAGCGGCAGCTCGTTGTCCGGCAGGGCGCCGTAGACCATCGCCGAGGTGGTCAGCACCACCCGGTGCACACCGGCCGCCGCGGCGGCGGTCAGAACGGTCTGGGTCCCCCGGACGTTGTAAGCGGTCCGCGCTGCGGCGTCGGTCTCCAGATCGAGGTCGAGGGCCAGGTGCACCACCACGTCCGCGCCGCGCAGCTTGTCCGCGATGGCCGGGTCGCGCACATCGAGGATGTGCCACCGGGCCTCGTCGCACTCGCCGCGCCGCTCGTCGATGGCGATGACCTGCTTGATCTCCTCCGAGGCCACCAACCGCTCGGTGAGCAGCGCGCCGACGCCGGTCGCGGCGCCGGTGACCGCGACGACGGGCCCGCGGCCCGCGGGACTGGTTGACCGGTTTCGCGCTGCGCGAACCTGCGGATCTGGGGAACTCACCGGGCGTCTCCAGCGGTTGTCTTCAGTACGGGCGCATGTGACGCGTACGTACCAGGTGGCATCCATCCTGCCGCAGGCCTTCTGTCGGCGAAGCACCGAGGCCCGAACCGGCTCAGGTGTCTACGCTGGGTGGTGTTGTCGGGCAGCCGTGCCGCCGGAAAGAACCGGCGGCCCTACCAGCCGAGGAATCCCGTGAGTGACACCCCATTCGGATTCGGCCTTCCGCCGGAGGAGCCGGACGACGGCGACGAGGGCAAGAAGAAGGACCCGCAGAGCGGCGGTGGTCATGGTCAGGGCCCGGCCAACCCGTTCGGTTTCGGCATGCCCGGAGCCGGAGGCTTTGGCGGCCCGGGCGCGGACAATCCGTTCGCCGCGATGTTCGGGTCGCTGAACCCCACCGACCTGGGCGCGGCCTTCCAGCAGCTCGGGCAGATGCTCTCCTACGAGGGCGGCCCGGTGAACTGGGACATGGCCAAGCAGATCGCCCGCCAGACCGTGTCCCAGGGCACGGCCGACGGCACCAAGGACGCGAGCGTCGGCCCCGCCGACCGCAAGGCGGTCGAGGAGGCCGTCCGCCTGGCCGACCTCTGGCTGGACGGTGTCACCTCGCTGCCCTCGGGCGCGCACTCCGCCGTGGCGTGGAGCCGCGCGGAGTGGGTCGAGGCGACCCTGCCGGCCTGGCGTGAGCTGGTCGACCCGGTCGCCGAGCGCGTCGGCAACGCCATGGGCGATGTGCTGCCCGAGGAGATGCAGGCCATGGCCGGCCCGCTGATCGGCATGATGCGCTCCATGGGCGGGGCCATGTTCGGCACGCAGATCGGGCAGGCCGTCGGGGTGCTCGCCGGTGAGGTCGTCGGCTCGTCCGACATCGGCCTGCCGCTGGGCCCGGCCGGCAAGGCCGCGCTGCTGCCGGTGAACATCGAGGCCTTCGGCAAGGACCTGGGGGTCCCGCAGGAGGAGGTGCGGCTGTATCTCGCCCTGCGCGAGGCCGCCCACCAGCGCCTGTTCGCCCATGTGCCATGGCTGCGCTCGCATCTGTTCGGCGCGGTCGACGGCTATGCGCGCGGGATCAAGGTCGACACCGCCAAGCTGGAGGACGTGGTCGGCCAGTTCGATCCGCAGAATCCGGAGCAGCTGCAGGAGGCGCTGCAGCAGGGCATGTTCCAGCCGGAGGACACGCCCGAGCAGAAGGCCGCGCTGGCCCGCCTGGAGA
The DNA here is from genome assembly GCF_039526425.1 of Streptomyces thermospinosisporus. Taxonomy (NCBI): domain Bacteria; kingdom Bacillati; phylum Actinomycetota; class Actinomycetes; order Kitasatosporales; family Streptomycetaceae; genus Streptomyces; species Streptomyces thermospinosisporus. The sequence continues at coordinate 3,707 of NZ_BAAAIZ010000140.1, read as the reverse complement.
CGGCTCTGGCGCTGGTCGAGGGCTGGGTGGACGCCGTGGTGCACGCGGCGGCCAAGCCCCGGCTCTCGTCCGCCGACGCGCTGCGCGAGACCCTGCGCCGCCGCCGTGCCTCGGGCGGCCCGGCCGAGCAGACCTTCGCCACGCTGATCGGCCTGGAGCTGCGCCCGCGGCGCCTGCGCGACGCCTCACGTCTGTGGGCCTCGCTCACCGACGCGCGCGGCGTGGACGGCCGGGACGCCCTGTGGGCCCACCCGGACATGCTGCCCAACGCCACCGATCTGGACGACCCGGACGGCTTTGTGCACCGCGAGCAGCAGGTCGACTTCTCCGAGCTGGACAAGATGCTCGGCGAGGCGGCGAGCGGCGCCAAGCCCGACCTGACGAAGCACGACGGCGCCTCGGGCGACGCCCCGGAGGACGACTCCCGGGGTGAGACGGGTGAGACAGGTGAGACCTCGAAGGACGGGTCCGCCGGTGACGCCCCGAAGAAGGACGACGGGACCGAGTGAGCCTCCACGACGACGCGGTCCTGGTGCTGAAGGAGTACGAGGGCCAGCCCGAGCTGCGCCAGGCCTATCTGGACCACCTGGCGGCCCACCCGGACGGCATGTGGAAGTCCTGCGAGCAGGGGCATCTCACGGCGAGCGCCCTGGTGATCGACCCCGAGCGGGAGCGCGTGCTGCTGACGCTGCACCGGAAGCTGCGCAGGTGGCTGCAGATGGGCGGCCACTGCGAGCCCGGTGACGCCTCCCTGTCGGCGGCCGCCCTGCGGGAGGCGACGGAGGAGTCGGGCGTCGACGGGCTGCGCCTGCTGCCGGGCGGCCCGGTCAGGCTCGACCGGCACCCGATCCCGCCGCCCTGCCACTGGCACCTCGATGTGCAGTACGCGGTGCTGGCGCCGCCGGACGCGGCCCACACGGTCAGCGACGAGTCCCTGGACGTGGGCTGGTTCCCCTACGCCGAGGTGGCCGGCGTGGCGGACGAGTCCGTCGTGCGCCTGCTGGAGGCGACGCGCGCCCGGCTGTGAGGGCGCATGGCTTTCATGGACGTGAGAGGGGCGACCGCCGTGGCGGTCGCCCCTCACTGCTGTGCCTGCCGGGTCAGCTCCAGACGTTGCCCTGGTTCTGCCCGCGGGCCCCCTGCTGGCCCATGCCGTACTGGGCCGCCAGGCCCGAGCCGATCTGGGCGTTCTGCGGCGGCAGCAGCTCGCTGGGCTGGACCAGGGCGTAGCCGGTGCCCATGAAGCTCAGCTCCCAGCCCTCACCGGTGTTGCCGCGGCGCCGCCACACCCCGGAGGAGTGCGTCTGCGCCTGCATCTGCACACGCAGCCCGGTCGACCAGGCGACGATGGCGTCCGCATCGCAGTTGACGTACTTGTCCGGCGTCACCTGCAGCAGCAGCGGCATGCCGGAGGTCATCAGGGCGACCTTGCCGCGCCCGGTGATGTTGAGCTGGTACTTCCCCGAGCCGGAGATGCCGTAGAGGCTGTCGACGGCGATGACCTCGTGGTGCAGCGAGGAGTCCATCGCCAGCACATAGCTGCTGTCGACCGTCAGCCCGTCCTGCTCCACCTCCATGATGTGGATGTGCTGGGCCAGGTTGGCGAGGAAGACGGTGCCCTGCCCGTGGCAGCGCATCAGGTCAAGGCCCTCACCGGTGTTCGCCCGCGCACGGGACTGCTGGTTGCTCTGGTACTCGGCGTCGAACTCGACGAGGCCCTGGTAGGCGACCATCGATCCCTTGCGGGCCAGGACGTCGTCGTGCCCCTCAAGGACGACCCGGAGCATCTGCTTGTTCTGCAGACTCCAGCGCTCCTGGGTCTGCTGGTCGTTGTAGGCGAAAAGCGGGCTCTGCATGATGTGTTGCTCCCCCTCAGCCCCGGAGCCGGAGACGGTCGGTGCTGTCCTCACTGGGCTGGACGACGACGATGCCCTGACCGGAGAAGGCCATCTGGTAGGCCTCGCCGCTGCCGCGGCCGATCAGCGACTGGGCGCGGAAGCTGCGCTTGCCCTTCACCTTGAGGTTCGGGGACCAGGCGACCAGGGCGTCCGGGTCGACGTACGTCTCGTCCTCGCCGCCGCCGCAGTCGACGACGATCGGCTTGCCGCGCGAGGTCAGGGCGACCCAGCCCTGCCCGGAGATCCTGGTGTTCCACAGGCCCTGGCCGGCGAACTTGGCCAGTCCCTTGACCCGTTCGACGCCCCACGACAGATGCGCGTCGAAGGCGAGCAGGTTGGTGGCGTTGACCGAGATGCCGTCGCCGTTGAGGTTGATCACGACGACGTTGGCCCCGTAGTCGGCCAGGTAGAGCAGGCCGTCGCCGGAGCACTTCATCAGCGGCGCGCCCTCGCCGGTCAGCCAGTCCTTGGCGATCTGGCGGACGGCCGGCGGGTTGGGCTCGTACTGGACGAAGCCCTCGTAGGCGACCATCGAACCGACGCGTGCGAAGAGGTCGTTGCCGGTCTGCATGGCGACCTTCAGCATGTGGTTGCCGTGGTTCTCCATGCGGGCGGTGACGGGAGCGGGGGCGAAGCCCGCGAGAGGCTGGTTCATGACGGGCTCCTTCAGATCTCGTACGGCTGGACGACGATGAAGTTGCCGGGTGCGCCCCGGAACTGGAGGTTGACGCTCTCGCCCGAGGCGCCGGGGTAGGCGTTGCGGCGCATGCGCACCTGGCTGGAGACGACCACCTGGGCGCCGGCCGACCAGGCCACGACGGCGTTGGCGTCGGCGAAGGTGGTGGGCGTGACCGGCAGCACCACGGGCATGCCGTGGGTCTTCACCACGAGGGTGCCGGTGCCCTGGAACTGCATGGTGAACAGCGCCCCGCCGGGGATGCCGTGGCCCTCGATGCGGCGCACCTCGTACTGCAGGCCCTCGTCGAAGGCGAGGACGTTCTCCGCGGAGACGCACACCGCGTCGCCCTGCAGCTCGATCGGGTGCAGCATCGTGGAGTCCTCGGCGAAGAACACCTGACCCTGGCCGGTGCAGCGCATCAGCTGCATCTCCTGGCCGGTGGCGTTGCCGACGATGCGGCCGGTGAACCCGGCGCCCTTGTAGCTGAAGTCGACCTTGCCCTGATAGAGCACCATGCTGCCCTGCCGGGCCAGCACGGGCTGGCCGCCGATGCTCAGGTCGGCGCGCATCAGCTTGCGGTTCTGCTGGGTCCAGCGCTGGCCGGTGGGCGTCTCCTTGTACTGCTGGAGCGCGCCGAGCACACCCGGGGCCTGCGGCGCGCCCTGGGGAGCGCCCTGCGGCGCCCCGTAAGGCGCCTGCTGGCCGGGGATCTGACCGGGCGTCTGCCCGGGCGCCTGGCCCGGCACCTGGCCGGGCATCTGGCCTGGCGGCTGCTGGCCGTAGCCGGGCGGCGGGGTCGCCTGGCCGTAGCCGGGCGGCGGCGTGGGCGCCTGGGGTGCTTGGGGCGCGTGCGGCGCCTGGGGTGCCTGCGGTCCTGCGCCGTAGCCGGGCGGCAGGGGCGCCGTCTGGCCGGGGGCCGGCTGGCCGCCGTAGCCCGGAGGGGGCGGCGGCTGCTGGCCGGGCTGACCGTAGGGTGCGGGCGCCGGGGCCGGGGGCGGCACCGGGGATCCGCCGGGCGGGGTCTGCATGGGCGCGACGATGGTCGGCGCGCCGTGCACGTCGGGCCCGGGAGCCGGCGCCGGGGTCCCGCCCGGAGGGGGCGCGAAGCCGGGAGCGGGCTGCGGTGCGGG
>NZ_BAAAIZ010000139.1:0-2081 GCF_039526425.1 Streptomyces thermospinosisporus | reverse complement strand
TCCTTCGGGCCAGGATCATAAACCTGGCTTCAGGGACTCCACGAAACCGGGGTCAGCTCACTACGACGCCGCGATGCAGGCACGGTCCGTGGCCGCGTTGAGCGGCATGCCCTATGTGGCGGGCATAGGCCCTGCCGCGCCGGAATTCCAGAGGTCGCTCCGCAAGGACCCGTACGCCGCGCCTCTCGCCGTCATGCGGGAGTACGTCTCGATCATGCGGCGGCTACTCGCCGGCGAGCACGTTGACTTCGCAGGCGATCACTATCACGTGCGGGGCCGGCTGGTGCCTCAGTCGCACTCCGGTGTGGAGCTGGGGCTCGGCGTACTGCGGCCCCGGATGGCGCGACTGGCAGGAGCCGTCGCTGACGTCGCCGTCACATGGATGACGCCGGCTCACTACGTGGCCGACACGTTGGTGCCCGCCCTGGCCGAGGGCGCCACCGCCGCAGACAGGCCCCGGCCGCGAGTGGCCACGATGGTGCACGTCGCCGTGGCCAGACCGGGTCGTGACATCCGGCGCACAGCCCTCGCCGGCGCCGGTGCTCACCTGGGGGCCGCCCACTACACCGACATGCTGCGCAGAGCCGGAGTCGACGCATGGCCGGACGATCCGGCTGCCGGAGCTGACGCACTGGTGAAGTCGGGGGTCTTCGTCTCCGGCTCGGCAGACGACATCGCACGGGACCTGGACGCTTACCGTCGTTCCGGAGTGGACGAGATCGCGCTCAACCCGGCGGGAGTGATCCAGAGTGAGGGGCTCGGCGCCGCTATGACGGATCTCGAAGAGATCTTCGCCGCGTTGGATCGGCTTCATGGCTGAGTCACCCGTCAGTGCTGCGCCCGCGCCCGCCTTCGGTGCCCGCCAACTGCTCTACGTCGGGACCGGATCCCTGGGCGTGATGTTCATGCCGATGTGGTCGCAGTGGCTGCGCACAAGCTATCCGCAGCTGGAGGTGCGCACGGTCATCACGCGTTCGGCGGAGCAGTTCGTCACGCGCACGGCACTCACCGTTTTCAGCGGCAGCGAGATCCTGGTGGATGCATGGCCTGACGAGCCGCGTCCGAAGGCCCTGCACGTCGAACTCGCGCAGTGGCCCGACGCCGTGGTGATACAACCCGCGAGCTTTCACTTCGTGAGCAGGCTGGCCCTGGGGATGGCGGACACTCCCGTCCTCCTCGCTCTGCAGTGCACACAGGCCGCCGTCGCCGTCGCGCCTGCCCTGCCGCCGGGCGGGCACGACTCACCTGCCTACCGGCGGCACATCGAAGCCCTCGCGGAGCGCCCCAACGTCGTCGTCATACCTCCGACGACCGGGCGCAGCGTCACGACGGGCCGGATGGAGGCATCAGTGGCGGCGCCGCTATCGGAGGTACTGGCGCGCACTGAGCAATTACGCCTGCAGATGCTCGCGCAATCCGGACGCGAGGAGCGGTGATTCCAGGATGCGACAACTCGTGGAAGAGTTCGGGACCGGCTACCAGCGGACAGCGGTCTACCGGACGGACAGCGGTTACCTATGGGTGCGCAGCCCCGGCCCGGATCGGCCGGGCGGCATGGTGGAATCCGGCCCCGAGCTACGTGCGGCACTCACGGCCCACACTCCCCGCGGCATGGCTTTGCGGCTGGCCGAGAAGGCCGACGAGTCTCTCGTCTACCGGGTTGAGGGCTGCAAGACGGCCGCGCGGGTGGCCTTGGGCCAGCAGGGCGGCGCAGATCGAGGTGAGCGGTTGGCCTCTGCGGCACACGCGACGGGCCGCAGCCTCGCAGGGCTGCACGCTGACGTGCCGGTCACTGCGGCCGAGGCGAGTCCGCCGGCCCTCTCACGCGTGATCCGCTGGATGTCCACGGAGCAGGGGCCTCGAGGGGCCGCAGCCCTCCATGGAGTCCTGTATACCTACCTCGGCTCCGCACGGTGGCGTCGGGTACTGCGCTGGTGTCAGGAGTTCGCCGAACCTGGACATGCCGGCACCGTCCTTCTGCACGGGGCACCCAGCCTGGGATCAGTGGTCCTGGCCTCCGAGGGGTCGTGCCCCTTGGCGTGGTGTAGATGATCATTCGTTGGTGGCGGGCAGCAGGGTGG
>NZ_BAAAIZ010000138.1:0-3704 GCF_039526425.1 Streptomyces thermospinosisporus | reverse complement strand
GTCCCGGACATCGGACGGGACGGAATGCACAGTCTCGGGGCCCAATGGCCGGCCTTCGGCCAGGACCAGGCGGACTGTGCGCAGGGCGCTCAGGTCGGTCAGTGGGTCGCCCTCGACGACGAGGAGGTCGGCGCGGTGGCCGGGGGTGAGCCGGCCGGTGTCGTGGGCGATGCCCAGCGCTTCGGCTGCTCCTGCTGTGGCCAGGTCAATGATCTCGGCCGGCTTCATCCCGATGTGTTCGAAGAACTCCAGGCTGGAAACGAAGCCGTCGAAGACGGCGCGGGGAACGCCGGCGTCGGTCCCGGGCAGGAGCCGTACCCCGCTCTCCGTCATCCACCGGATCTGCCCGAACATCTCCTCGGCCCGCTCCGGGCCGAAACGCTCCGCGAAGCCACGCCAGTCGGGACTGGCCGCAGGGCAGACGGAGATGCCCTGGCCGGCCATGGCGGCCACCAGGTCCTCGCGTACGTCGAACCCGTCCTTTGCCATCCACGTGCAGTGCTCGATGCTGTTGACCCCGGCTGCCACGGCGGCGGCGATGCCCTCCGTACCGTGGGCGTGGGCGGCCACCGGCAGTCCGGCCCTGCGGGCTTCTTCGACGACGACGCGCATGTCGCGCGGGGTGAACTGGGCCTGCCAGACAGGTGGTCCGCCCTTGGTGATGCCACCTCCGGTGGCCATCACCTTGACGAGGTCGACGCCGCTTGCCGCGTTGCGGCGGACGGCGGCACGGATCGCTGCTTCGCCTTCGACCTCTCCGCCGAGGAACCAGCAGTGTCCGCCGGGCGTGGTCAGCGGCGTTCCGGCGGCCAGGATGCGTGGGCCGGGCAGCCGGCCGGACGCGATCTCGTCCCGCAGCCGGACCGCCAGCCCTCCCCGGTCGCCGAGGTCGCGTACGGTCGTCACTCCTGTGGCGAGGAGTTGCTCGGCGCGCATCGCCATTCCCGCGTAGAGCTCGGCGTCGGAAGCAGTGTGCAGGGTCTCCACAGGATCGGACCCTGCGTCGAGTGCGAGGTGGACGTGGGCGTCGATGAGCCCGGGCAGCAACGTACCGTCGGGGAAGTGGAGGCGGGGAACTGTGGGTTCGACCCGCGCCTCGACCTCCGTGCGCGGACCGGCGGCCACGATCATGCCCAGCCGGACATGCACGGCCCCGTCGAGGACCACCCTCCCGCCGGGGCCGGAAACCATCTGTCCTGCCGAGATCACGGTGTGCATCATGAGCCTTCCTGGTAAGTCCGCAGCGCGTCCGAGAGTGCCACGAGCTGCCTCACGTCGTCGTCCAGGTCGCTTCCTCCGGGCAGGGCCACGGCAATGGCTCGTCCGGGTACCGGTGCTCCCGCCGTGTACGCGGCCAGCGCCTCGCGAAGGTGTACAGCTGCTCGTCCTGGTGGGAGTGGGACTGAGGGTTCCATCGAATCCTCCAGCTTTGCGAGATAGGGGCTGATCCGTACCAGACCGTCCCGGCACTCGATGGCTCGCCGGTAGTACCGGCGGTGAATCCCACGGAGGCGGAGCGCGTCGCGCCAGCCTCCTGTCGGCGTGCGGTGGAGGGAGTCCTCCGGGAAAGCCTCGTGCAGAGCCGTCCACAGGGGTGTCAGTCGCCGGTACATCCGACGCCGATGCGCCCACAAGCGGATGGTCATCCACCGCGTGGCGGCCGCAGGATAGAGAATCCCCGCGACGAACAGCGGGATCGTGATGTCCAGGAGCATTTTCGCTCCCACTATGAGGGCTGTCGGTACGGATCCGCCGGCCCAGCGGGTCATGGTGAGCGTCTCGCGAAGCGACCCCATCAGCACCATGGCGGTCAACGCGGCCGCCACCAGCCGTAACCCGGTGCGCAGCGGCCCGTTCGACAGCCGTATGTAGCGGGATGTCCACCACAGTGCCAGGGCCAGCCCGTAGACGAGGTACAGACCTGCCGCGAGGTAGAAGAGAGCGACTCCCGGTTCGCGCATGTTCGCCGTCGCGTACGTGTGGGCGCGTTCCGGCCCCGGTGTGATGGTCATGGCCAATGTGGCGATTCCGATGGCGGAGGCCAGGGGTATCAGTTCCCACCGTGCGCGCTTATTACCCGCCGTGCGATCCGACGCCGAATAGAGGAAGACGCATTGCAGGAAGTAGACAAGGACGAGCAGCAGTGCATTCTGCAGCAGCTTCGCGATTCCGTCACCGGTTAGTGAATCGACGTACCGTGCAACTGACTTGAGTCCCAGAGGGAACGACAGTGCGGAACAGAGGATGCATAACGTTACTGAGCGGAGGACCCTGTCGGAGGGCGCCTTGGCCAGCTGGCTGGCCTTCCAGGACAGCGCCAGGAGGAGGATTCCTCCGAGTAGTGAGGACAGCGCCACGGCTATAACCACCCCAGTCTGTCACCCAGTGCGGAATTGATGCGTCGAGTCGATTGGTCGCCCCCTGTATTCGGGGTCACGAGGTTCAGTACGGAGGCCCATTCCAGGATGATGGTGGCGACCAGCTCGGCTTCCCGCTCCCGGTCATCGTCGTACGAGGTTCGTCGGAGCGCTCGCTTGATGACGTCGAGGGACAGCTCCGGGGCCAGCGACTGCCAGAACTCGTCATCCATTTCGTCACTCTGGTGGCCTGCCAGGATGTGGCCGACCTCATGCAGGATGATGTGATCCTGATGGGCCCTGCTGGTTTCCCTCTGGTAGAAGATGTAGTCCGCCGACTTGCTGGCGATCCAAACGCCGTACGGTCCGGGAACAGGCAGGGGGTAGTCGATCAATCGGATGGGGCGTTGCCTGTGCTCTCCCAATGCCTGACAGAAGGCTGGCACATGAAGTGGTGGCTGGATTTCAAGGGACTGGAGAGTGTGCCTGCATTGGCGTCTCAGGTCTCGCTCTTTCAAGGCCTCTCTCCGCTCGCGTTGCCAGGGTGCGACCCCATCCAACAGCGCGGATCTGCATGCGGCCAGCAGGGAATCAGTCAATCATGAGGAGGGATTTCCCGTTCCGCCTGCTCCAGGCGATAGACGACATCGAGCAGGTCCATCACCTGCTTCCGATGCTCGGGTGACAACTGGCCGGCTCGCATGGCCATCAGTTTCACGTCGCTGCCCTTGGATGCCTCGTGGAGGCGGGCTTGCTCGGAGGCGAGGGCTTCCAGCTGTTCCGTGATCCGGTCTGCCGCCTCGTCCTCGACGAAGTATGCGGTGGGCACGCCGAAGAACCCGGCCAATGCCTGAAGGTGCTTGAGCGTCGGGTTGTTCTTTCGCCCGTTGCGGAGCTGCCAGATGTAGCTCTGGGAGATCGAGACATCTGCCGCCGACTGCCGGATCGCGGCGGCGACGTACTCGTTGCTGTACTCGTGATGCGGATCGGGACGGACCGTTGCGAAGAGCTGGTTCAGCCTGTCGGCCAGGCTCTGCGCTGCCTTGGCGCTCATGTCCCCTCCGGCCCTAACCGGTTTCCACCTGTGTCAACAACAATCGTGCCAGTACCGCGACATGAGTTGAAGGGGGTAGGGCATCAAGTTATGGTCCCCACACGCAAGTTCCACTCGTGTGCAGACCCTCCGCTCACTGGGTCTTCACCTGAGTTGTGGGGGGCCGAGAGGCCCTACGACTCGCTCGCCAGCGGTTCTTTCCGTCCTCAGGCACAGGGGGAGGCACATCGTCATGCGACCGAGATCGATGGCGTCCCGCCAGGTGGTGTAGCCGATCAGTGTTGAGGTGTGCG
>NZ_BAAAIZ010000137.1:0-1227 GCF_039526425.1 Streptomyces thermospinosisporus | reverse complement strand
GTCCCCCACCAGATCACTCACACCCCACCAACGACCCAGAACCCAAACCGTTTCGGATCAATAGAGTACAGGCCCCGTTGCCCCTGGTCAGCGGACATGCAGAAGCCCCGCCCATGCGCCACGGGGGGGAGCAACGCACAGACGGGGCAGCCGACTTGCTGAGCCTTGATTGCCGTCCTCAGCGAGCCGGGGTCATTCGTCCCGGGTCACGTGGGCATGGTCGGTCACGACACGGCCGTCCGGCGTCGTCTGGACCTGCGCGGGTGACGCCATCAGATGCGCCGCTACCTTCTGCACGACGTCGGCGTTCCACGTTCCCAGGGCCACCATCGGACGGCCGTCCGGCGCTACACGCGGAGCCAGCCAGCCAAGGTCCCGATTCGGAATCCCGATTGCCAGCAGTGCTTGCCGCAGCGCCTCATGCGCGTCGGAAGCGGCTTGCTTACTGCTCTTGTAGATCTCCATAGGAATCACGAGCGCCGCCCCCTGCCCCTGTGCGGGTGGTTCCTGATCTCGAGTTTGAAGTCTGAGACCTTGGACATGTCGCCCTCTGCGCGTGCTTCCGAACGCTGCTTATCCAACGCTTGGCACACGTCGCAACCCGCTACAGGCTCCGGGGCGCCGTAGAGCATCAGCGGCAGTTCTACGGGCGGACTGGGGTACGTCCGGGGCAAGGTCATGCGTGCACTCCCGCCCTCTGGTGCAGCGTGAGGATTCTGGTTGTATGGGTCACGTCGTCAACCCCCTGATGGTTGGTGGCCACGCCCCCGGACGTTCGCCCGTCGCGGGGGTCCTTGCTGCTCTCCCCAACTTTCCGCCCCAGAGAGTGACTGCATAGCGGCCCCCTGTAGGCCAACTGTCGGCCAGAATTGAGGTATGGGGACCAGCATCGGGGCCAACATCAAACGTCTGCGCGAACAGCGCGGGTGGAGTCAGGCACGGCTAGCGCGTGAGGTCTGTCAGGCAGCCGGGGTGATTGGTGATCCGGTCGGGCGGCAAGAGATCAGCCGATGGGAGACAGGCAAGCGCACGCCCCGCGAATGGCTGCCGTTCCTCGCTGCCGTCCTAGGCGTTCCCGTGGATGTGCTCAGGGCGCCCCAGAATCCCGCTGAGCCCCCCTTGCCGACTCTGGCTGACTTCCTACCCGAAGGGGACCCGCTAAGCCCGCTAGATGAATGAGTCCAAGGGATCGCCTGCGGACATGAGACGAGGGCGTCCAACGTCGAT
>NZ_BAAAIZ010000136.1:0-12395 GCF_039526425.1 Streptomyces thermospinosisporus | reverse complement strand
CGTCAGTCAGTGGCTGGGCCACGATCACCGGAACCTGAGTATCAGCATCAATGTCAGTGGCGGCGCGTAATGTGTGAGACGCCGGTGACGGCAGCCGGGCACATGCACCACGGGGGACTCATGACCACGACGGGAACGAAGGGCATCGCCGCCCTGACGACACGCACCGGCACGTCCTTCTCGCTCGCCCTGGCGCGGGAGTTCGGCCGCGGCGGGGTCTACCGCTTCGAGGAGGTCGACTTCCCCGCCACGCTCACCCACGAGCCGACCCGCCGCTTCCTGAGCGAGACGGGCCTGCCCGAGGACGGCGGCATCTTCGCCCTGGACACCGAACTCCCGCTGCGCACCCTCACGGAGTACTACACCCACGCCGGCGACTACACGGACGGCTACCACTTCCAGCCCCCGTCCCTCCCCACCGACGCCGACCACCTCATACGCCTCGGCTCCCTGCTCGACGGCAACAGCCTCCTGGTCCACGGCACCACGGGCGAGATCCTGCACTGGAACGACTGGACCACCACCCTCCGCCCCCTCAACGCCGATGTAGCCACCCTCGCCTTCGCCCTCTGGCTCCTCCACCGCAGGACCACCCCGGGCGCAGTGGCCGGCATCGAACCGGCGTAGCTCTGACCCCTGCCGCCGCCGCACCCCGGCCACGACCTCGGGCGTGCCGCTCCTGTCGAATGCCGCGATTCAGTCCCTGCTGGGTGAGAAAGGAAGCGCCGGGTCTCTGGCCACGTCACCATCACCGCCGCACATGAGGACGCCATGCACCAGCTGCGCGAGTTGGCGGAACGTTTGGAGAAGGAGCACGGCTCCGTGACGGAGGAGGAAGAGCAGGCGGCGCTGGATCGCATCGCCGCCATCGACAACTGGCATGACGAGCGCCGCCCGCCAGGCAGCCCATCCAGTGCCTGCTTCGGCACAGCTCTCCGGCGAGCCTCTGACGGCCCGTCTCCCGGACGAGCCGAGACGGCAACCGACTGAGACGGATGGCCACAGGGGCGGCACCTTCAAAGGTGCCGCCCCTGTGTTCCGCCTGGCCCGGCGTTCAGAAGCCGTGGCGGGGATCGGACCCGCGTAACTCCCCGCGAGCGGAGCTCGCTGATGGATGCTGCGCGGGCGAGTCCCTGAGCCACTCGGGCACACGGCCTTGGTTGGTGCTATCGACCGTACGAGCCGGGTGATGGCGGGCTCAAGGGAACCAGGGTGCCTGCAATGGGACTGCCATGTGCTGTTCATGAAAGGGGCTCGGGAAGTAGGACCAAGGGAGGAGAGGGGGACCACCTCCGGACAGGGGTCAACGGGGTGCTTGGCCCTTACCCTGACGGGCATGAGTGCCCTTGAACCGCGTGACACCGATGTCACCGCCGACGCCTTGGCCATGGAGCCCCAGGACACCGTGCTGAGCCGGTCGTACCGGGCGCTCAGCATCGGCATCGTGTCCGTCGTCCTGCTGATCGCCTTCGAGGCGACCGCCGTCGGCACGGCGATGCCCGTGGCGGCGCGGGAGCTGGACGGGGTGTCGCTGTATGCCTTCGCGTTCTCCGCGTTCTTCACCACCAGCCTGTTCGGCATGGTGCTCTCCGGACAGTGGTCGGACCGGCGCGGGCCGCTCGGTCCGCTGACCGCGGGCATCGCCGCCTTCGCGGCCGGGCTGCTGCTGGCCGGGACGGCGGTGTCGATGTGGCCGTTCATTTCCGGCAGGGCCGTGCAGGGGCTGGGCGGCGGGCTGGTGATCGTCGCGTTGTATGTCGTGGTCGGGCGGGCGTATCCGGAGCGGCTGCGTCCGGCGATCATGGCGGCGTTCGCGGCGAGCTGGGTGGTGCCCTCGATCGTCGGCCCGCTGGCCTCCGGGGCGGTGACCGAACACATCGGCTGGCGCTGGGTGTTTCTCGGCATCCCGGTGCTGGTGCTGCTCCCGCTGGGGCTGGCGCTGCCGCAGATACGGCGGAAGGCCGCCGGTCCGGTCGGTGGTGACCCGGGGGAGGGCGGGGCGGAGCAGGCCTCGTTCGACCGCCGGAGGATCAAGCTGGCGCTGGGGATCTCGGTGGGCGCGGGGCTGCTGCAGTACGCGGCGCAGGACCTGCGCTGGTTCTCGCTGCTGCCGGGCGCCGCCGGGCTTGCGCTGCTGGTGCCGGCCGCGCTGGGGCTGCTGCCGCGCGGCACCTACCGGGCCGCCCGCGGCCTGCCCTCGGTGGTGCTGCTGCGCGGTCTCGCCGCGGGCTCCTTCATCTCTGCCGAGTCCTTCGTGCCGCTGATGCTGGTCACCCAGCGGGGGCTCAGCCCGACCCTCGCCGGATTCTCGCTCGCGGCGGGCGGCGTCACCTGGGCGCTGGGCTCGTGGGTGCAGTCACGGCCCCGGCTCGAGGCGTACCGGGAACGTCTCACCACGTTCGGGATGCTGCTGGTGGCCGCCGGTATCGCCGCCGCCCCCAGCGTGCTGATCCAGGCCGTGCCCGCCTGGACGGTGGCCGTCGCCTGGGCGTTCGGCTGCTTCGGGATGGGGCTGGTGATCTCCTCCAGCAGCGTGCTGCTGCTGAAGCTCTCCCCGCCCGAGGAGGCCGGCACCAACTCCGCCGCCCTGCAGATCTCCGACGGACTGTCCAACACCCTGCTCCTCGCGGCGGGCGGCGCGGCCTTCGCCGCGCTCGGCGGCGGCGCGGTCAGTCATGCGGCCGGCCAGGCCGGCGCGACCACCGGCTCCCATCCGGCCGCGTTCGCCGCCGTGTTCCTGCCGATGGCCGCGGTGGCGCTGGTCGGGGTGTGGGTGACGACCCGGCTGCGAGTCCGGTGAGCGAGGTGAGCGAAGCGGAGTAAAGAGGAGTAAGAGGTGAGCGAAGGGGAGTAAAGGAGAGTAAAGGAGAGTAAAGGGGAGTGAGGGGGAGCAAGAAGGAGCAAAGGGCGAGAGGCAGAAGAGGCGAGCCCGCACGGCTGTGATGTCGGTCCCACCCGCGAGGGGTGCGGTGGCGTCCGCGTATGGCAGGTGGCGGGCCGCCGGTAGGGTGGCCCGGTTGTCATACGTAGCCGCTCGACCCCCACGGAGACCGTGACTACCACCGCCGGCACCCCGTCGCACTCGCACCACCTGTCACCCGCCTTCCCCGGGCGGGCCCCCTGGGGAACCGCCAGCAAGCTGCGTGCCTGGCAGCAGGCCGCCATGGACAAGTACATCCAGGAGCAGCCGCGTGACTTCCTGGCCGTGGCGACCCCCGGCGCCGGTAAGACGACGTTCGCCCTGACGCTGGCCTCCTGGCTGCTGCACCACCACGTGGTGCAGCAGGTGACGGTGGTCGCACCGACCGAGCATCTGAAGAAGCAGTGGGCCGAGGCGGCCGCGCGCATAGGGATCCGCCTGGACCCCGAGTACAGCGCCGGACCGCTGAGCAAGGAGTACCACGGCGTCGCCGTCACCTACGCCGGTGTCGGCGTCCGCCCCATGCTGCACCGCAACCGGGTCGAGCAGCGCAAGACCCTGGTCATCCTCGACGAGATCCACCACGCCGGTGACACCAAGTCCTGGGGCGAGGCCTGCCTGGAGGCGTTCGAGCCGGCCACCCGGCGGCTCGCGCTGACCGGTACGCCGTTCCGCTCGGACACCAACCCCATCCCCTTCGTCACGTACGAGGAGGGCGACGACGGCATCCGGCGCTCCGCCGCCGACTACACCTACGGCTACGGCTCCGCCCTCGCGGACGGCGTCGTGCGCCCGGTCATCTTCCTCAGCTACAGCGGCAACATGCGCTGGCGCACCAAGGCCGGCGACGAGATCGAGGCCCGCCTCGGCGAGCCGATGACCAAGGACGCCGTCAGCCAGGCCTGGCGCACCGCGCTCGACCCGCGCGGCGAATGGATGCCGGCCGTGCTGCGCGCCGCCGACCAGCGCCTGACCGAGGTCCGCAAGGCCATCCCCGACGCGGGCGCCCTGGTGATCGCCTCCGACCAGGAGGCGGCCCGCGCCTACGCCAAGCTCATCCGGGACATCACCGGCCACAAGGCGACGCTGGTGCTCTCCGACGACGCCGGCGCGTCCAAGCGGATCGACGAGTTCAGCGCGAGCGACGACCGCTGGATGGTCGCCGTCCGCATGGTGTCCGAGGGCGTCGACGTGCCCCGCCTCGCCGTCGGCGTCTACGCCACCACCATCTCCACCCCGCTGTTCTTCGCCCAGGCCGTCGGCCGTTTCGTACGGTCCCGGCGGCGCGGCGAGACCGCGTCCGTGTTCCTGCCGACCATCCCCGACCTGCTCTCCTTCGCCAACGAGATGGAGCGCGAGCGCGACCATGTGCTCGACAAGCCGAAGAAGGACGGCGAGGAGGACCCGTACGCCGAGTCCGAGAAGGAGATGGAGGAGGCGAACAAGCAGC
The DNA here is from genome assembly GCF_039526425.1 of Streptomyces thermospinosisporus. Taxonomy (NCBI): domain Bacteria; kingdom Bacillati; phylum Actinomycetota; class Actinomycetes; order Kitasatosporales; family Streptomycetaceae; genus Streptomyces; species Streptomyces thermospinosisporus. The sequence goes on along the minus strand of NZ_BAAAIZ010000136.1, from coordinate 8,025 downwards.
AGGACGAGGACACCGGCGAGCAGGAGATGCTGCCGTTCGAGGCGCTTCAGTCCGACGCCGTCTTCGACCGGGTCATGTACAACGGGGCCGAGTTCGGCATGCAGGCCCACCCCGGCAGCGAGGAGGAACAGGACTACCTGGGCATTCCGGGCCTTCTGGAGCCCGACCAGGTGCAGTTGCTGCTGCAGAAGCGGCAGGCCCGGCAGATCGCGCACAGCCGCAGGAAGCCCGCCGAGGAGGCCGACCTGCTCGAACTGCCCGCAGAGCGGCGGCCGGTGGTCTCCCACAAGGAGATGATGGAGCTGCGCCGCAAGCTCAACAGCCTCGTCGGCGCCTACGTCCACCAGAGCGGAAAGCCGCACGGGGTGATCCACACCGAGCTGCGCCGGGTGTGCGGCGGGCCGCCCGCTGCCGAGGCCACGGCGGGGCAGCTGAGGCAGCGGATCGCCAAGGTGCAGGAGTGGGCCACGCGCATGCGGTGACGGGGACTTATGCGGTCAAAGTTCGCTCAATCCTGAACTTCCATGACCGGATTCTGGACGGAGCCTTCCGCTGGCCGAACAGGCTCGCTACTGTCCCGCTACGCACACGCCCCGTGGCAGCGTCGCCGCGGAGCGCAGCCGTGAAGCGACTGTGCCCGGAAACGACCGGGCCGCCGGCCGATCGGCGGCCTCTGTAGCGCGTCTCCGACCGGGACTCGGCGACGCATCGACAGCGAGGGGGTCGCCGACCTCACCACTAAGGAGTGGGCGTCGTGACCGCGGAGACCTCTCAGACGCTCGACAGGGGACTGCGTGTCCTCAAGCTGCTGGCCGATACGGACCATGGGCTGACCGTCACCGAGCTTTCCCAGAAGCTGGGCGTGAACCGGACCGTTGTGTACCGGTTGCTCGCCACGCTGGAGCAGCATGCCCTTGTACGTCGTGATCTGGGCGGACGGGCCCGGGTGGGGCTGGGGGTGCTGCGGCTGGGGCGGCTGGTGCATCCGCTGGTGCGGGAGGCGGCGATGCCGGCGCTGCGGTCGCTGGCGGAGGACATCGGGGCGACGGCGCATCTGACGCTGGTGGACGGGGCGGAGGCGCTGGCGGTCGCGGTGGTGGAGCCGTCGTGGACGGACTATCACGTGGCGTACCGGGCGGGGTTCCGGCATCCGCTGGACCGGGGGGCGGCGGGTAAGGCGATACTCGCGGCGCGGCAGCAGCCGAACGGGGATCCCGGGTACACGTTGACGCATGGGGAGCTGGAGGCCGGGGCCTGTGGGGCTGCGGCACCGTTGCTGGGGGTGACGGGGGTCGAGGGGAGTGTGGGGGTCGTGATGCTGGCGGAGGTCGTGCCGGAGCGGGTCGGCCCCCGGGTTGTGGAAGCGGCGCGGGAGGTTGCGGAGGCGTTGCGCTGAGGGTGGTTCGTGGCCGCCCGGCGTGGGGCTGAGCCGGCGGGTGTTGCGCTTGCCCGCGCTTGCAGGATGCCGCTGCGCCCACCCTCCCCCACGCTCGGCTTCGCTCGCGCGGGGGCACCCCCATCGCCCCAGCGGCACGAATGCCCGCAGCTACGCGGCGGGCGCGGGTACATGCCACTGCCCGCGGCTACGTGGCGGGCGCAAGTTAGATTGACTGCGTGCTCTCTCGTCTCTCGCGTCCCCGGGCGATCGCCGTGTGCGGTGCCCCCGTCGTCGCCCTGCTGGCCACCGCCGTGTTCGCACCGCTGCCCTTCTCCGTCGCCCAGCCCGGTATGACGGCCGATGTGCTCGGCAAGAACAAGGGGACGCAGGTGATCACGATCTCCGGCGCGCCCGTGCGGAAGACCAGCGGGCAGCTGCGGATGACGACGATCGAGGCGACCTCCCCGGACACCCGCGTCACCCTGCCCGAGGTGATCGACAGCTGGTTCCGCACCGATCAGGCGGTGATGCCGCGCGATTCCGTCTACCCGACCGGGGACACCACGCGGGAGATCCAGCGGTACAACCGCGCGCAGATGAAGAAGTCGCAGGACGAGGCGACCGCGGCCGCGCTGAACTACCTGAAGCTGGACGACAAGGACATCGACGTCAAGCTGGAGCTGGCCGACGTCGGCGGCCCCAGCGCCGGGCTGCTGTTCTCGCTCGGCATCGTCGACAAGCTCGACGGCGACGGCGACGGGGGCGATCTCACCGGCGGCCGGGTCGTCGCCGGCACCGGGACCATCGACGCGAGCGGCAAGGTCGGTGCCGTGGGCGGCGTGCCGCTCAAGACGCGGGCCGCCCGCCGGGACGGCGCCACCGTCTTCCTGGTGCCCAGGGCGGAGTGCGCCGACGCGAAGGCCGAGCTGCCCAAGGGCCTGCGGCTGATCCCGGTCACCACCCTCAAGGGCGCCGTCGACGCGCTGGTCGCGCTGGACAAGGGCACGGGCAAGGTTCCCCGCTGCTGAGCCCTGAGCCCAACCCGAAGCCCTCGCGGCGGCCTAGCCCTCCTTCACGAACCCCTTCTTGATCATCCAGTCCAGCGCCACCTGGTGCGGGTCCTCACCCGCCACATCCACCTTGGCGTTCAGGTCCTGCGCCACCGTGTTGTTCAGCGCCGCCGTCACCGGTGCCAGCACCTGGGCGATGGCCGGCCACTTCTTCAGCGTCTCGCTGTGGATCGTCGGCGCCGCGTTGTAGTTCGGGAAGAACTTCTTGTCGTCGTCCATCACCACCAGGTTCATCGACTTGATCCGCCCGTCGGTGGTGAAGACCTCGCCGTAGGTGCAGGCGCCCTTGGCGGTCTGGGTGTAGATGATCCCGGTGTCCATCTGTGTGATGTTCCGCGTCGGAATGTCCATGCCGTACGCCTTCTCCATGCCGGGCAGCCCGTCCGCGCGGTTGGCGAACTCGCCCTCCACGCACAGCGTCACCGCGCCCGGGTCCCTCTTGGACAGCTCGGCCACCTCCGAGAGGGTGCGGGTGCGGTACTTCTCGTAGTTGGACTGGTTCATGGCGAGGGCGTAGGTGTTGTTCAGCTCGGACGGCTCGAGCCAGGCCACCCCGTTCTTCCGGTCGGCGTCGCGCACCGCCAGCCACTGCTTGCGCGGGTCGGGGATGGGCTCGCTGTTGCCCTGGTAGGTGATCCACGCGGTGCCGGTGTACTCGTACGCGGCGTCCGCCTCGCCCGTGACCACGGCCTCCCGGGAGCCGACCGAGCCCTGGATGCCGGTGCGGTCGACGACCTCGGCGCCGGCCGCCTGGAAGGCGATGCCCATGATCGCGCCGAGGATCAGCTGCTCGGTGAACTCCTTGGAGGTGACGGTGAGATGCGCGCCCTGAAGCGGCTTGCCCTGCCCGATGGAGCCCGGCTCCACGTCGTCGACCATGGGGGAGCCGCTGGTCAGCCCGCAGGCGGAGGCCGCCGCCAGCAGCACCGCCCCGGCGAGCAGCAGCCGGGTGCGGCGGCTCAGCAGGAGCAGGGCGCGCCTCACGACCCCGCCTCCAGCCCGCGCGGCCGCATCAGCAGCTCGGCCAGCGACGCCAGCCAGTCCACAAGGAGCGCCAGCGCCACAGTCAGAATGGAGCCGATCATCAGCACCGGCATCCGCTGGCTGGTGATCCCCGTGGTGATCAGCACGCCCAGGCCGCCGCCACCGCCGAAGGTCGCCAGCGTCGCCGTGCCCACGTTCAGCACCAGGGCGGTGCGCACCCCGGCGAGGATCAGCGGGACCGCGAGCGGCAGCTCCACCCGGGTGAGCACGCCCAGCGGGGACATGCCGATGCCGCGCGCCGCCTCCAGCAGCGCCGGGTCGTTGGCCTGCAGGCCCGCGATGGTGTTGGACAGCACCGGCAGCACGGCGTAGGCGATGATGCCGATGAGCGCGGCCCGGCGGCCGATGCCCAGCCAGATCACCAGCAGCGCCAGCAGACCGATCGCCGGGGTGGCCTGGCCCATGTTGGCGAACACCATCACCCCGGGGGTGAACGGGCGCAGCAGCGGCCGGGTCAGCAGGATGCCCAGCGGGATCGCGATGATCAGCACGAAGAAGGTGGAGATCGCGGTCAGCTCGATGTGCTGCCACAGCGCCTCGCTCACCCGCCCGTCGGACAGCGCGTTGCGGGTGAGCTGGTCGAGGTCGGCCTGCTCGAACCACAGCCAGGTCACCAGCAGCAGGACGATCAGGGCGACCGGCAGGAAGGTCAGCTTCTGCCAGGTCACCCGGGGTGCCTGCGCCGTGGTCCGCGGGGGCGGGGCGTCCGACGGTTCGTCCTCCTCCGGGACGGGCAGCCCCGGCTCGCGGGAAGAGGTCCTCACGCCTTCGGCTCCCCTCCCACGCCCTCCTGCTCGGCGTGCGTCTGACCCTGCCGGTGCTCCTCCAGCTCGTGCTGGGCCTCCAGCGCCTCCAGCCGGTCGGCCTCCAGCAGCTCGTGCACGGAGTTCATCAGCGTCTCCACGTCGACGACTCCCTCGTACGCGCCGCGCCGCCCGGTGACCACCACCCGCCCGGTGTTGTCGGTGAGCACCGCCTCCAGCGCGTCCCGCAGGGTCGCGTCACGGGTCACCGTGTCGGTGACCAGGGTGCCCGCGCGGGCCAGCGAGCCCTTGGCCCGCATCAGGTCGCCGCGCCGCAGCCACTTGTAGGGGCGGCCCCGCCGGTCGAGCAGCAGGATCTCGTTGGTGCCGCTGGAGCGCAGCCGGTTGAAGATCTCCTGCAGCGGGTCGTCGAGGGTGACCGTCGGATAGTCGGTGATCTCCACGTCCCGTACGCGGGTGAGGTTGAGCCGCTTCAGCGCGGCGCCGGCGCCGACGAAGCCCGAGACGAAGTCGTCCGCCGGGTTGGTGAGGATCGCCTCGGGGGTGTCGAACTGGGCGATGTGCGAGCGTTCGCGCAGCACCGCGATCCGGTCGCCGAGCTTGATCGCCTCGTCGAAGTCGTGGGTGACGAAGACGATCGTCTTGTGCAGCTCGCGCTGCAGCCGGATCAGCTCGTCCTGCAGATGGTCGCGGGTGATCGGGTCGACCGCGCCGAACGGCTCGTCCATCAGCAGCACCGGCGGGTCCGCGGCCAGCGCCCGCGCCACGCCGACGCGCTGCTGCTGGCCGCCGGACAGCTGCCGGGGGTAGCGGCCATGGAACTCGCCGGGGTCGAGGCCGACCAGGTCCAGCATCTCCTCCACCCGCTCGCGCACCCGGGCGGCCGGCCAGCGCAGCATCTTCGGCACCAGCGCGATGTTCTGCGCCACGGTCATGTGCGGGAACAGCCCGCTGGCCTGGATGGCGTAGCCGATGGTGCGGCGCAGCTTCACCGGGTCCATGTGGGTGACGTCCTGGCCGCCGATGCGGATGCGGCCGCCGGTCGGCTCGATCAGCCGGTTGATCATCTTCAGGGTGGTGGACTTCCCGCACCCGGACGGGCCCACGAGGATGACCGTCTCACCGGCCCGGATCTCCATGCTGACGTTGTCCACGGCGGGCTGGGCGCTGTGCGGGTAGCGCTTGGTGAGGTTCTCCAGCTCGATGGTGGCGCCGGAGGTGCCGTGCTCGGGCACGGAGGCTTCCCCGGACGCCGGCTCGGGCACGGATCCCCCTTGAGACGTCTCAGGCACGGATCCCCCTCGAGATGGTCAGCCGCCCGATCAGCACATAGGCGGCGTCGAAGAGCAGCGCGAGGACGATGATTCCGAGGGTGCCCGCGAGCACCTGGTTGAGGGCGTTCTTGCTGCCCAGCGAGGCGATCCCGCGGAAGATCAGGTTGCCGAGGCCGGGGCCGGAGGCGAAGGCGGCGATGGCGGCGATGCCCATCAGCATCTGGGTGGAGACCCGGATGCCGGTGAGGATCGGCGGCCAGGCCAGCGGCAGCTCCACCCGTATCAGCCGGGCCGCGCGGGACATGCCGATGCCGGTGGCCGCGTCCACCAGCGACGGGTCGACGCCGCGCAGGCCCACGATGGAGTTCCGCACGATCGGCAGCAGCCCGTAGAGGGTCAGCGCGATCACCGTCGGCGGCACCCCGAGCCCCACGACGGGGATCAGCAGACCGATCATGGCCAGGGACGGGATGGTCAGCAGGGTGGCGGTGGTGGTCGTGGCCAGGCTGCCCGCCCACTCGCTGCGGTAGGTGATCACCCCGATCACGACGCCGAGCGCGGTCGCCACCACCATGCACTGGAAGACCACGCTGGCGTGCTGGTAGGCGTCGGTGAGCAGCTGCTGGTGCCGGCTGACCAGGTAGTCCCAGAAGTTCACCCGCGCTCACCCCCAGCTCGGCCAGGAAGGATCGGTCGTTCAGTCGCCTCGGTCGCCGAGCGCCGCCTGCTCGACCAGCGGGATGATCCGCAGCGGGACGGGGTTCTCCATGACGATCGCCGTGGAGGCTCGGACGATGCCATCAAAACCGACGACGCGGTCGATCACCCGTTGAAGATCGGCGTTCGAGCGAGCCACCAGCCGGCACAGCATGTCGCCGGTGCCGGTGGTGGTGTGCAGCTCCAGCACCTCCGGCACGGTCGCCAAGTGGGCCCGGACATCGGCTCCTTGACCCTGCCGGATCTGCAGCGTGGCGAACGCGGTGACCGGGTAGCCGAGGGCCGCCGGGTCCACCTGGGGGCCGAATCCGCGGATGACTCCGTTCGACTGAAGCCGGTCCAGCCGGGCCTGCACCGTGCCCCGCGCGACCCCCAGCCGCCGGGACATCTCCAGCACCCCTATCCGCGGCTCGCGCGCCAGCAGCGTGATGATCCGCCCGTCCAGCCGATCGATCCCCATGCGCCACCCTCCAGCTCTGGTCATCCTGTACAGAAAGCCCGCCGATACGGGCATTCGGCTGAGCAGATTGCCCAGTGATTCCACGAACTATTGCGCACCTTGCGAGGCTGCACCACCCTGCCCCTATGACGCAGACCACACACCACACTCCCGAGACCACCGCCCGGCAGGACGACCCCTTCCCGGTCAAGGGAATGGACGCGGTCGTCTTCGCCGTGGGCAACGCCAAGCAGGCGGCGCACTACTACTCGACCGCCTTCGGCATGAAGCGGGTCGCCTACTCCGGACCGGAGAACGGCAGCCGCGAGACCGCCAGCTACGTCCTGGAGAGCGGCTCCGCCCGCTTCGTGTTCACCTCGGTGATCAAGCCCTCCACCGAGTGGGGCACCTTCCTCGCCGAGCACGTGGCCAAGCACGGCGACGGCGTCATCGACCTCGCCATCGAGGTGCCGGACGCGCGCGCCGCGTACGCCTACGCCGTCGAGCACGGCGCCCGCTCGGTCGCCGAGCCCTACGAGCTCAAGGACGAGCACGGCACGGTCGTCCTCGCCGCGATCGCCACCTACGGCGAGACCCGCCACACCCTGGTCGACCGCAGCGGCTACGACGGCCCCTACCTGCCCGGCTTCGTCGCCGCCGAGCCGATCGTGGAGCCGCCCGCCCAGCGCTTCTTCCAGGCGATCGACCACTGCGTCGGCAACGTCGAGCTCGGCCGGATGAACGAGTGGGTCGAGTTCTACAACAAGGTGATGGGCTTCACGAACATGAAGGAGTTCGTGGGCGACGACATCGCCACCGAGTACAGCGCGCTGATGTCGAAGGTCGTGGCCGACGGCACGCTCAAGGTCAAGTTCCCGATCAACGAGCCCGCCGTCGCCAAGAAGAAGTCCCAGATCGACGAGTACCTGGAGTTCTACGGCGGCGCCGGCGTCCAGCACATCGCGCTGAACACCAATGACATCGTGCAGACCGTTCGCCAGATGCGCGCGGCCGGCGTGGAGTTCCTGGACACCCCGGACTCCTACTACGACACCCTCGGCGAATGGGTCGGCGAGACCCGGGTGCCCATCGACACCCTGCGCGAGCTGAAGATCCTCGCCGACCGCGACGAGGACGGCTACCTGCTGCAGATCTTCACCAAGCCGGTCCAGGACCGTCCGACCGTGTTCTTCGAGCTGATCGAGCGGCACGGCTCGATGGGCTTCGGCAAGGGCAACTTCAAGGCGCTGTTCGAGGCGATCGAGCGCGAGCAGGCCAGGCGCGGCAACCTCTGACGCCGTGCACGCGGGCGGACCGGCCGGACCGGCCGGGTCCGCCG
>NZ_BAAAIZ010000135.1:0-25548 GCF_039526425.1 Streptomyces thermospinosisporus | reverse complement strand
CCTTCGGGCCAGGATCATAAACCTGGCTTCAGGGACTCCACGAAACCGGGGTCAGCTCAGACCTTCTCCAGCGTCGGCTGGTCGACGGACCTGGGCTTGGGTAGTACAGCACCGACCGTGGACGTCGCGGCCATCGCGCGGAGGAACGTCGGCCGCTCGGAGAGCAGGTGCGTGATGATCAGGGTGGTGACGTGCTCGCCAGCGGGGAACCGTGTTGTGATCTGCCGGAAGAAGGCTTCCAGTCGCGCCCTTTCAGGACTCTCCACTGCAACTCCTCCTGGTGTCCCGCTGGTTATGCCGCGCGGCCGTACGCGGCGGTCTCGGCGGCCAGCGCCTGCATGTGGGCTTGCATGCCGTTGTGAAGGTCGACCTGGGGCTGCCAGCCCAAGACCTCATGGGCGCGGCCGGGGTCGGCGCGGGTGGTGAGGACGTCGCCGCTGCGGGGGTTTTCCTGGTGAACCTGGATCTCGCGACCGGAGAGGCTGTTCGCAATGTTGATCACTTCCAGCAGTGAGGCGCTCGAACCACCCCCGACGTTGATCACTCCGCTGGCGGTCGGGATCGTGGCCGCGGCGATGGTGGCGGCGACTGCGTCGTCGATGTACGTGAAGTCCCTGCGCTGGTGACCGTCTCCGTACAGACGCAGTGACTGGCCGGTCAGGGCGGCCGTGAGGGCGCGGTGCGTGAACATGTCGGGACGCTGCCGGGGGCCGTAAACGGTGAAGTACCGCAGAGCGACGACGCTGGTGGGGCAATGGGCCTGGGCGGAGTGCGAGAGGCAGAGCTGCTCCTCGGCGAGTTTCGTGACCGCGTACGGGGATGCCGGCTGTGGCCGGTCGGTTTCTACGCTCGGACCGCCCTCGGTGGGGCCGTAGACGCTGGAGGACGAGGCCACCACCAGCCGGGGAACACCCATACGGGTGACGGCGTCCATGACGCGGTGGGTGGCGAGGACGTTGGAGGCGACGTACTCGCTGAACTTCGGCCCCCAGGAGGGGCGTACCCCGGGGATGCCGGCCAGGTGAAAGACGGCGTTCGCGTCCACGAGCAGCGGCTCGATCGCGCAGTTGAGGAGGTCAGCGGTGACGTGCATGTACCCCGGGAGCCTCTGCAGGGCGGCCAGGTTGGCTGCGGCCGTGGGGTCGGTGGCAGGGTCACGACGGTCGACGCCGACGACGACGGCGCCGGCCTGGACGAGGGCCTGCGCGAGGTGGGAGCCGATAAAGCCGGCGTCGCCGGTCACCACAGCCCGGCGGGGCACGGTGGTGGTCATGTGGGATGCGTGCTGTGACACGGAGTTCTCCAGGAATCCGAGGAGGGTTGTGGTTCAGGCGAGCCGGGCGAGAACGGTGCGGCCGTGGCTGCTGAGGGCGAGATCGTCCTGCTCGTGTCCGCGGACCAGGGCGGTGACGGCCTCGATCGCACCGAAGGACTCCAGCAGTCGCTGTTCGGTGTCGTTCAGCGGCGTTCCGTATCCGGCGAAGAAAGCCGTGCGGAGGTGGGGAGCGGCCTGCCAGCGGCGGAATTCGAGCCGGGCGAAGTCGCGGATGCGGGCATCCCGGCGCATGTGCTCGAAGTCGCACATTCCGAAGGCGTCCCCAAGGAGCCAGTTCCGCGGCTGGTAGTCGAGGTGGCACACCGCGCTGTCCATGAGCGTGTTCGCCAAGACGTCCGCGCTGTGGCTCATGCGGTCGCGTTCGGCCGTGGAGATGAGGCCGGCCCCATCTGCACGGGCGATCCAGTCGCGTAGCCGCTGGGCGAGTTCCGTGCCGACGGCGCCGGTACGCGGTACCGAGGTGGCGTGGTGCAGCTTGCCCAGGACGCGCCCGGCCTCGTAGTGAGCCTGTTCCTCCTCCGGCGACCCGGGGGCGACCGCATCCGCCCGTACGCCGCGCACCGCGGTGAGCAGCAGGGTGCATGTTCTGTCCTGTCGGCCCACCACTCGGGGGACGTGCCCGATCAGGTGAGCTCCCCAGGCGAGATAGGCATGGAGTTCTCGGATGTATCGGTCGCGTTCGCTGTGCTGCTTGGCGAAGAACTCCTTGCCGTCGGCGTCGACAAGACGCAGGACTCGGGGCGGGAGAGTCGGATCGTGCACGATCCGGACCGCTCCCAGCGCGCCGCGTGCCAGGCTCAGCCGCGGATCATCGGACAGCGTGATCACGCGACAGCCTCCTGCGATAAGGCGGCCAGGTGCTCGGTGTCGTTGTGGCGGTCGAGCATCCACCGTCTCTGCTTAAGCCGGTTGAGGTGGTGTTGCCACCGGGTGATGGACCCGTGAGAGACCGTGAACCCGGCCGGAGATCCGAGCGGGATTCCCAGGAGCAGCGTGTGGGCGACGATCACGGTCTCGCCGTGCGCGGCGAACAGGATGCGCTCACCCTCGTGATGGGCGATGAGCTCCCGTAGGAGGCGGCCTGCCTGCTCCAGGTAGCCGTTCCACGTGTCGGATCCAGCAGCCCAGGGCCTGTCCGGGTGGGCGTGCGGCCCGCCGTCGGCAGCGGTTTTCACCTCGGCCCAGGGTCTGCCGTCGGCGGCACCGTGGACCGGACCGTCGAGGCGGTCGTCGGTGGACATGGGGAGGTTGAGGGCCTGGCTGATGATCTCGCCGGTCTGGCGCAGGCGGAGGCGCGGGCCGGCGTACAGGGCGTCGAACGGCTTGTCGCGGTGCTCGGTGGCGAGGCGGAGCGCGACCCGTTCGGTCTGGGCGTATCCGCGGTTGGTAAGCCCGGTGCAGGTGCGCGGGCCGCCTACCAGGCCGTCGACGTTGCACTGGGCTTCGCCGTGGCGGACGAAGACGAGTTCGGTGGTGATCATGCGGATCCTCGGGGGCAGGGTCGGGGCAACCAGCTGTAGCGGTAGCCGTTGCGCCCGGCGTACGGAGCGGTCAGCACGGCGTGCAGGGCGAGGTAGTCGTCGAGCCGCTCGCGATCCGTGATGCCAAGCTGGGGGTCGTGGCGTACGGCGGCCTCGTTGTAGGCGCGCAGGGCCGAGTCAATGGTTGGAGCCGGCAAAGGCCCGTACGTCAGGACCAGCGTCGCGATCAGTTTCGCCAGGTCGTAACCCATCGGCGCCAGCGTCAGATCGTCGGTGTCGACCGTGTAGATCTCGCCGGCCTCGGTGATGATGAAGTTTCGCGGGTTGCTGTCCTTGTAGAAGGCGGTCGGCCCCTCGGCGGTCTTCTCCAGCAGCGTCAGCAATGCGTGCAAGGCCCCGCGGTCCGGCAGGTACCCCTGTTCCAGCCTTCTTCGCAGGGCAGCCTGCCGGGGACCGATGTAGTCGCCGAACGCGATGCCGTCACGGAAACGGTGGGGCCTGTTGAGCGCGGCCGGCCGGAGGTCGGTGGTCCAGGCGGCCCCGTGGACATCGCCCAGCAACCCAGCCAGGGCCGGCAGGTCCTCGGTCCGGGCAGGACGGCCGTCGATCCACTCGTATGTCAGGCTCGTCGGCCCCACCACCGTCAGCGCCGGAAGCCGCAGCGGCGGTGCGTGCTCGACGAGCCAGGCGTGATGGCGGGCTGCCGAGGCCACCCGGCCGGGGGTCTCGTAGTGCTTGGTGAACCGGCGAACGCTCACGACCGTCCTCCCCCTGACCGGGCCACCACGAAGGTGACGAGGGACTTGGTGGTGAGGGGCCGGTCCGGCAGGAACTCATGCAGTGTTGCCGTGAGCGCGCCAGGATTGCCGTAAAGGCCCGGGGCGAGGTCGTACTTCGGGTTGGTGGCCAGGTACTCCGCCACGTGGTCGTGTCCGTCGAAGGTGAAGCGGTGTTCCTCGTGCTCCACAGCGAGTACGTCGAGCGACACGGCGGCCAGGTGGGCGAGGTTGTCGCTGTGCGCCGAGATGTACAGGCTCTCGTGCTGCTCGGCCCGCGGGTCGAGGCCGGCGGCAGCGACCAGCTGGTCCATCTCCCGGTGGCTGTCGAGTCCCTTCGTGACGAGCACGGCCAGCCCTCCCGGAGCCAGCACCCGCTTCATCTCCGCGACCACCGTCTGAGGCTGCGGTGAGTGGTAAAGGCAGAAGGCTGCGACAGCGACGTCGAATGACTGGGCAGGAAGCGGCAGTTGGTGGAAGTTGCCCATGAGGAAGCTGACTGGGACGTCGGGAAGCCGTTGAGCGCGGTGCAGGGCCTGTTCGATCAAGGCCGGAGCCGCGTCGAGACCGAGTACCCGCTGCGGCCGGAGTTGCTGGGCCAGGGCCAGACTGCTTGTACCGCGACCACAGCCGACGTCCAAGACCAGGCCGAGCTTGTCTGCCCGCTCGTGGTGGGCGCGCACCAGGCGCACGATCGTGTCTGGTACCGGGCGTCCGGAGGTTTTCGCCCGCATCAGGGCATTGGACCGGCCGGCCAGCCGCGAGGCGTGCCCATACAGCTCCGCTTGCCGCGCGGGGTCCAGGAACGGGTTGGCGCCGCTCATGCCGCACCCTCCCCTCGGGGGCGCGGAGCGCTCAGCGGTGCTCGGCGGCGACCTTGCGCAGCCAGCGGTGCGTCTGTCGCCGGTTGCGCAGCAGCACCACCTCGGCACGGCCCGAGGCGAATTCCTCGATCTTGGCCATGACGCGCGGGCGCATCTTGCGGCGGTACGTCGCCACGTACTTGATCACGCCCCAGTGGATGCGGTTGTGCACCCCGTTGCCCTTGTGCCCTGCCCCGTGCCGGACCTGACGGGAGAAGATCCCGTACAGCGCGGCCACGGTCGAGACGTCCATGAGGACCACCGTGTCGCAGGCTTCGAGCCGGATCTGCAAGGTGGAGTTGTAGTTGCCGTCGATCACCCACTTCGGCTGCGCGACCAGGTCCCGCTGCAGGGCGGCGAACTTCTCCATGGGCAGCGCGTTCCACGCGTCGTCGTAGAACGCGGCGTCCAGGTGCGTGACCGGGGCGTCGAGGATCCTGCCCAGCTCGCGTGCCAGGTAGGACTTGCCGCTGCCTCCGCAGCCGACGATGGCGACCTTCTTCATGGTGCTCCAGCGTAGAGGCGCTCGGGTGCCCGGTCGGACCGGCCGGTCGGACACGTTCGGATGATCCAGGTGCCATGGTCTGGGAAGCCAGCTGCATCACGCCGCTCCCCGCTCCACATTTACGGGGCTGGCAGCCGTGTCCAGTACGGCTTCCAACGCGTCTACCTGCCGACTCAGGCGGAACGGGTCCAGACGGTCCAGGCAGGCCGCGATCAGGTCCGCGTGCTGCTGGGTGCCGGCGATCCGCTGGAGGTGGGCGAGCCGCTCGATCACCTCGCTGCCGGAGCTGACGATCAGTTCCTTGGGCACGAAGCGGTCCGCGTGCAGGATGTCGGCAGGGGTGAGCGGCAGGCAGCCGGCGAGGACGGCCTCGAAGATCCGCTGCGTCATCTGCCCGACGACGGCGTACCGCTCCGGCAGCATCAGCACGGTTGCCAGAGACCTGCCATACACGGCGTGGACCGCCTCGAAGGGGAGCCTGCCGAGGAACCGGACGTGCGGCCAGCGATCGGTCTTGGTCCACTTGCCCCCGACCAGGTGATCGAAGCGGGTGGCGGCCGACGCGAAGAAGCGGTCGAAATGTTCGTCGCGGTCGTACTGGTTGCCGACGTACCCGAGGACGAGATCCCTGGGCTTCTTGGCGAGCACGATCGGATCCGCCTCATCGAGGAGACGGTCGTCGACCGGGAAGAGCAGGCGGTGGGCGCCCGCCGTAGGTTCGAGAGCGGCCTCGCACACAGTGGTCTGGCGGATACGCCGCCACACGCTGTCCGGCCGGAGCTGGCGATCCTTGTCCCAGATCACGGTCGGGGTTCCGAGCCGAACTGTGTACCAGGTGACCAGCTCTGTCTGGCGGTGCAGGTCGCAGGTGTGCCCCTCGGTGCCGCACGGGGTGGTGTTGCGCCCGTCGATTGCCCAGCGCCACTCCAGGAACAGGACGTCGATGTCCGGGGTGCCGCTGTGGAAGGCGTAGGCGTTGCCGAGGTCGTCGCCGGCCTCGATCAGGTCGCGGTTGGCCTGTAGGAAGACGATCTCGTGGCCGCGGTCGAGGAGGGCGTCGATCAGGGGGCGGCGGTGGCTGCGGCCCCCGTCCGGGGTGTCGGTGATTCCGTTGCCGAGGAATCCCCAGAAGCTGTATCCGATCTTCACTTTGTGATCCACCGACCTTCCAGCAGCAGGGCGTCCAGTCCGGAGTTGGCCAGGCAGTCCAGCGCCATCTCTGGTGTTCCGCAGATCGGCTTGCCCTTGACGTTGAGGGAGGTGTTGATCAGCACCGGCACCCCTGTACGGCGGGCGAAGGCGCTCAGCACATCGTGCATGAACGCGTTCTGCGACCGGGTGACGGTCTGGGGGCGGGAGGTGCCGTTGGCGTGCACGATGGGCGGCACACGCTCGCGCGCCTCGTCGGTTACGCCGGACGCCATCGACATGTACGGCGCCTCTTGGCCGAGGGTGAAGAACTCCGCGGCGCGTTCGGCCAGGACCATGGGGGCGAATGGGCGGAACGGCTCCCGGAACTTCACGGTGGCGTTCAGACGCTCGACGACCCCGGGCTCCAATGGAGAGGCGAGGATCGAGCGATTCCCGAGGGCGCGGGGGCCGGCTTCGACTCGTCCCTGGAAGAGCCCGACGATCATGCCGTGGGCAAGCTGGTCGGCGAGGAACTCGGCGGACTCCACGCCCAGCGTCTTCTGCTGGAGTCCGGGCCATGGCGTGAGGTCAAGGGCCTGGTGCTGGTACGACGGGCCGAGATAGCAGGCCCGGGCGACGCCGGATACGGGTCGCCGACTGCGGCTGCCGGTGTGTGCGGCGATGGCGGCCCCGATCGCGGTGCCGGCGTCGCCCGGGGCGGGCGGGACGAAGACTTCGTCGAAAATTCCGGCCTCGATGATCCGCCCGATGCTCACGCAGTTCGTGGCGACTCCACCGCCGACACACAGGCGGCGCGATCTGGTGATCGTCCGGGCCCTGCGGGCCAGATGCAGCATCACCTGCTCGGTGCGCTCCTGGAGGGCGGCGGCCAAATCCCGGTGGACGTCTTGGAGCGGCTCGCTCGGGTGGCGCTCGGGGCACGTCTCGTCCATGAAGCGGCGAGAGGTCCTCGGGTAGCCCGAGGTCAGCGCGCGCGGCGGGAAGTAGGCGGGGTCGACCGAAAAGCCCGTGGGTGTTGTGCGCAGGGCCCGGGCAAGAAGTGGGCGGAACCGCTCCGGATCGCCGAGGGCGGCGAGCGCCATCACGGTGCCCTCCTCGTCACCACGGCGCCACCCGAGGTGCTCGGTGACCGCGCCGTACACATAGCCCAGGGAGGCAGGGTCGTTGATCGCCTCCAGGGTGCGGGTGGAAGGGTGGAGCGCGTTGTGTCCACGGGCGATGGTGGTGGTCTGCCGCTCGCCGAGGCTGTCCACGATGAGCACGGCGGACTCGTTCCACCCTGAGTAGTTGTTGTCTTTCCGATCTTGAGAGATGCGCGTCGAACGGGAGTCCCGATTGGGTGATCGTGGGGCGCTTGGCGCATGCGGACAGGGCCTCCTGAACAGCTCGTTGGTGTCGAATCACCGAGCAGCAGGAGGCCCTGGTGCAGCAGTCTTCCGTGCCGGCAGCCGGGCAGTCCAGCTCGGTCACCTGGGAGTGTGACTGTCTGGCTCACCGGTTCGGAAACGCTGCTGACAACGCTTTGCGGCAGCCGCGCTACCCGACGGATATGACGGACGCGGAATGGGCCGTGGTCCGGCCGCTGCTGCCGGTGCCGGGCTGGATGCGCGGACGCGGCGGTCGGCCGGAGGCGTACTGCCACCGGGCTGTACTCGATGCGATCCGCTACCTCGTTGACAACGGCATCAAGCGGCGGGCGATGCCGGCCGGCTTCCCGCCGTGGGACCGGGTGTACGCGTTCTTCCGCCGCTGGCGCGACCACGGCCTGGTCAAGGAGTTCCACGACCGGCTACGTGCGCAGGTCCGCGGCAAGGCGGGCCGCGACGCGGAGCCGACGGCCGGTGTGATCGACTCGCAGTCGGTCAAGGCGGACGCCGTCGTCGGCGCGGACAGCCGTGGCTTCGACGGCGGCAAACTCGTCAACGGGCGCAAGCGGCACGTCGTGGTCGACACGCTCGGCCTGCTGCTGGACGTGATGGTCACCGCCGCGGACACCGGCGACCGCACCGCCGCCCACGTGCTGCTCGGGCAGGTCGCCGACGAGCACCACCGACTGGAACTGGTCTGGGCCGACGGTGGTTATACCGGCAGCCTCGTCGAGCACTGCCTGGCCGCGTTCGCGCTGGTCCTGGCGATCGTGAAACGCAGTGACGACATGCGCGGCTTCGTGGTGCTGCCCAAGCGGTGGATCGTCGAGCGGTTCTTCGCCCACCTGATGCGAAGCCGCCGTCTGGTGCGCGACTTCGAACGCCGCACCACCAGCGCCGAGGCGATGGTCTACTGGTCGATGACCCTGCTCATGACCCGCCGCCTGGCCCGGCCGGCCCCGGGGCGAGGGTGAACCGGCCCGGCTGCCGCTCGGCCAGCCACCCCCGTGCGACCAGGCGTTTCGCCTTCGACCGCAGCGCCTCCACCTTGGCCGGCACCGCGTCCAGGCCGAACATGTGGGCCAACTCCTGGCAGGTCAGCGGCCCTTGATGGAGCCGGTGTCGGTCCCCGAGGGCCTCAAGGATGCGCTGATAGTCAACCGACAGCACCGACCGGTCCAGCCCCTCACGCCACACCGGCACCTGCGACCTGGGCTTCGCTGCTCCGGCCGCTGACAACGCCTGCCCGGTCCGTCCGCCGGCCCTCGGCACTGTCCGCCCGACCTGGTCGTGGCCCTGCTCGGTCTCCTCGACCGGGTCCAGCACCTCGCCGACCCGCGAGCGGGCGATGGCCCATTCCTTCCAGTCCCGCTCGGCCAGGGCCAGCTCGGCCTGGATCCGGTCGACCTCCTCCCGCAGCTCGTCCACCCGACGCCGAGCAACGAGCTCGCGCTGTTCAAGCAGCCCCACGACCGACGGCATCCACGACCTCCACGGGAACGGCGACACGACAGGTCACCACTCCCACAGGATCACCAGCCCATGCCTGACCAGCCGAAACATAGTCCTCAAGCCCGGAAAGACAACAGCGTCTAACCGGCGATCCGCCGCTATGTTGCCCCGCTGCTTCGGCCACTCAGATTCCTGGAACTGTGGGTGCCTCCTCCTTTGAGGCGGGAAACGAGGGGCTTGGGCCAGCTGACCCATGGCGGCGCGTGGCCCGACTCCCGGTCGAGCGCCTTCGCTCCTGACTACCGTCCAGACCGTCCGAGTGACGGTGATCACGGACGTCCGCCGGAGGGTGCTGCGTAGGCTTGGGCCGTCGTCACGGTGGGGTCCGCGAGAGTGGGCGAAGTCCTCCTCCAGTCGCCTGACGGGGCGTCAGAAAAGTCAGCAAGTGGTCAGCATGAGTCCTGAAAAACCTGGGGACAGCTGCCCGAACATGCGACTCGTTGTAGGGTGTCGAAATAGCCCTTGACCTGCAAAAACGCAGGCAGGGAGCCTACCTGTGGGAGTACCCCGATGTTGCGTACCATGTTCAAGTCCAAGATCCACCGCGCCACCGTCACCCAGGCCGACCTGCACTACGTGGGATCCGTGACGATCGACGCGGACCTGCTCGACGCCGCCGACCTGCTGCCCGGCGAGCTCGTGCACATCGTCGACATCACCAACGGCGCCCGGCTCGAGACGTACGTCATCGAGGGCGAGCGCGGGTCGGGGGTCATCGGCATCAACGGCGCCGCCGCCCATCTCGTCCACCCCGGCGACCTGGTCATCATCATCAGCTACGCCCAGGTCAGCGACGCCGAGGCGCGGGAGATGAAGCCCCGGGTGGTGCATGTGGACGCGGACAACCGGATCGTGGCTCTCGGGGCCGACGCCGCCGAGCCGGTGCCCGGTTCGGACCAGCGGCGCAGCCCGCAGGCCGTGACCGCCTGACCCGGCGGACGGGAGCCCGGCCCCGCGGAGGGACCCGGCCGACGTGAGCGTGATCCGGCGGCCGGATCGCACGGCGGGTGATCGGCACCGGGGCCGGGGTGCAGGGCCACCTGGGCCCGTAATGTCCCGCGACGGGGTGACTGAGGAATCCGGCGTCGGGTAGGCGGGGGATGAGTCCAGAGCCGTAGTCGAGCGACTGGCCGGAGGACATCCGTCATGACCGACCCGTACCCGGACCCCGTCCCTCCCGGACCCACGCCGGGCCCCGAGCCCTCGCACCCCCAGCCCCATCCGGTCCCACCGCCGGGACCGCCCCCCGGCCCCGAGCCGGGCCCGGCACCCGCGCCGCCCCCGCCGACGCCTCCGCCCCCGTCTCCGGGACCGCCGCCCGGGCCCTCACCGTCCCCGATCCCTCCGGGACCCGAGCCCGTGCCGAACCCGGAACCGGGCCCGCCGCTGACCTGAGCGCAACGGCCGCCCGGCGGGGCGATGCCCCCGCCATGAGGACAACGCGAGGGGCGGTGGATCCAGTGACGGACCTCCGATCCCCCGGGGGAATCCCGGGGACACCGGAGCGTCGGGACCCACCGCCCCTTCGCGTGTCAGGCGGCAGCTACGCCGACACCTCCGAACGGTCACCGCCCCTTCGCGCGTCAGGCGGCAGCTACGCCGACACCTCCGAACGGTCACCGCCCCACAGCGTGTGGAACGACCCCTCGCGGTCGGTCCGCCGGTAGGTGTGCGCACCGAAGTAGTCCCGCTGGCCCTGGGTGAGCGCCGCGGGCAGCCGCTCGGCGCGCAGGGCGTCGTAGTAGGCGAGCGCGGCGGCGAAGCCGGGGGTCGGCACGCCGTTGCGGACCGCGGCGATCAGCACCTCGCGCCAGTCGTCCTGCGCCTCGGCGATCTCCCGCCCGAACGTCTCGTCGGACAGCAGGCTCGGCAGGTCCGGCCGGGCGTCGTACGCGGCGCGGATCCGGTCCAGGAAGGCCGCCCGGATGATGCAGCCGCCGCGCCAGATGGAGGCGACCGCGCCGAGGTCGATGTCCCAGCCGTACTCCTCGCTGCCCGCGGCGATCTCGTGGAACCCCTGGGTGTAGGAGACGATCTTCGAGGCGTAGAGCGCCTGCTCGACCCGGTCGGCGAAGGCCGCCGCCTCCGACTCGCCCATCGGCTTCGCCTTCGGGCCCGCCAGCCCGCGGGACGCCTCGCGCAGCGCCGCGTGACCCGAGAGCGAGCGGGCGAAGACCGCCTCCGCGATGCCGGAGACCGGCACACCCAGGTCGAGGGCGATCTGCACGGTCCAGCGGCCGGTGCCCTTCTGCTCGGCCTGGTCCACCACCACGTCCACGAACGGCTTGCCCGTCGCCGCGTCCACGTGCGACAGCACCTCGGCCGTGATCTCGATGAGGTAGGAGTCCAGGCGGCCGGTGTTCCAGGTCCGGAAGATGTCCGCGATCTGCGCGGGGGAGTAGCCGGCCACGTCGTGCAGCAGCTGGTACGCCTCACCGATCAGCTGCATGTCGGCGTACTCGATGCCGTTGTGCACCATCTTCACGAAGTGCCCGGCGCCGTCCGGGCCGACGTGCGTGACGCAGGGCGATCCGTCGGCCGCCTTCGCGGAGATCTTCTCCAGCATCGGGCCGAGCGACTCGTACGACTCCTTCGAGCCGCCCGGCATGATGCTCGGGCCGTTGAGTGCGCCCTCCTCGCCGCCGGAGATGCCGGTGCCGACGAAGTGGATGCCCTTCTCGCGCAGCTCGCGCTCGCGGCGCCGGGTGTCCGCGAAGTGCGCGTTGCCGCCGTCGATGATCATGTCGCCGGGCTCAAGGAGCGGGGCGAACTCCTCGATCACCGCGTCCGTGGGCTCACCGGCCTTCACCATGATGACCAGCCGCCGGGGCCGCTCCAGCGCCGCCACGAACTCCTTGGCCGTCTCCGCGGCGATGAACCTGCCTTCGTGGCCGAACTCCTCCACCAGCGCATGCGTCCGCGCGGCCGTCCGGTTGTGCACCGCGACCGTGTAGCCGTTGCGGGCGAAATTGCGCGCGAGGTTGCGGCCCATGACCGCGAGACCCGTGACGCCGATCTGCGCTGAACTGCTCATAGGGTTGGCTCCTAGTGCCCTCGGTATCGGTGCTGCCGGTGGTGCCCGTCAGTCCTGCCTCGACCATCCTGACGTGCCGTACCGGCGGGCGCACGCGCGGGCCGGCGGGCCCGCGGGCGCCGTCGTACGGCTCCGCGCAGGCACATACGGGCGGCACCCCCCTTCGCACTCATCGGGTGCGTGCGTCCGTCTCATCGGGGTGCGTGCGTCCGTGCGCCCGCGGCGCGTCGCACCCGCCCGCGCGTGCGACACCCGGCCCGCAACTCGGGGCGCAACGGGCGAAAAAGACCGGGCAGTTGGCGCATCCGCGCGACCGATAGGCGTCTTGTGGCGGCCTGTTCGCAGCGCTTACTTTTGCCCCTCCTGACGCATTGTCGATGGGGGGCACCATGGCCGTGCGCGGTCGGCACCGCCGGTATCAGCCGAAGAGGATCAACCGGGCCTCGCTCACCGTGACCGCCGGCGGCGCAGGGATGGCGCTGCCGCTGACCATGAGCGGCACCGCCCAGGCCGCCGACGTGGAGACCTGGGAGAAGGTGGCGGCGTGCGAGTCCAGCAACGACTGGGAGATCGACACCGGCAACGGGTTCTACGGCGGACTGCAGTTCACCCAGTCCACCTGGGAGGCGTTCGGCGGCACGCGGTACGCGCCACGCGCCGATCTCGCCACCAGGGAGCAGCAGATCGCCGTGGCGGAGAAGGTCCTGGAGGGGCAGGGTCCGGGAGCCTGGCCGGTCTGCTCCGTACGGGCGGGACTCACCCGGGGCGGCCAGACCCCGGACATCGACGTCAAGGGCGGTGACGGCAAGACCGGCCGCGGCGAACGCAAGCAGCGGGCCGACCGGTCCTCGGTCGAGGACGTCAAACCGCAGAGGACGCCGCAGTCCCGTGCCGGGCGCACCGAGATGTACACCGTGGTCACCGGCGACACGCTCTCCGGGATCGCCGCGGATGAAGGGGTGCGGGGCGGCTGGCGCGGTCTGTACGAGGCCAACCGCTCGGTCATCGGCGCCGACCCCGATCTGATCATCCCCGGCCAGCGCCTCGCCCTGCCGGACGGCTCCTCCGGCGTGGCGCAGCCGTCGAAGAAGGCTCAGGACAAACGGGCTCAGAAGCCGGCTGAGCGGACCGAGAGGGCTCAGAAGCAGGGCGAGAAGCCTCAGCAGAAGGCTGAGGGGAAGGCCGAGCGGAAAGCCGAGCGGAAGGCCGAGGGGAAGGCCGAGGGGAAGGCCGAGCGGAAGGCCGCGGCTCAGCGCACCGGCGACCGTGCCGGGCGCGGCACCGCAGCCGCCAAGAGCGGCACGCTCGTCGCCCCCGTCAGCGCCGCGCTCGGCACGCCGTACCACAAGGCGGGCTCCGCCTGGTCGAAGGGCTATCACACCGGCGTCGACTTCCCCGTGCCCACCGGCACGTCGGTGAGTTCGGTCGCCGCGGGCACCGTGGTCAGCGCGGGCTGGGAGGGCTCCTTCGGCTACCAGGTGGTGATCCGGCACCACGACGGCCGCTACAGCCAGTACGCCCACCTCTCGGCGATCTCCGTGCGCAACGGCCAGCCGGTCGGCTCCGGCCAGCGCATCGGCCGCTCCGGGTCCACGGGCAACAGCTCGGGCCCGCATCTGCACTTCGAAGTGCGGACGGGGCCAAGTTTCGGTTCGGACATCGACCCGGTCGCCTACCTCAGGGCGGGCGGGGTCAGGATTTGACGCGCAGGCGGTGCCGGTCGGTGCTGGGCACCGGGACGTACGGGCCGCCGTAGAAGGGCGCGTACGCCACCTGGGGGACCGGGACCTCGGGGTCGGCATCCGCCCCCGCCGGGACCCCGGCCGGGACCGGCACCGGCAGCGCCACGTCCGCGGGCACCTCCAGCCCGGCCAGGAGCGTTCGCGCGGGGTCGTCGGCCGGGACGGCCGCGACGGCCGAAGCCGCCGAAGCGGCCGGGACGGCGTGGGCCGTGGCCGGCGCGGCCTGCTGCTGCTCGCGCGCCAGCCGTTCCGTCGTCAGCAGGATCAGACCGCCGGCCGCCACCACACCGCAGCTCAGCGCGAGCGCGGTGCCCGTGGTGCCGTAGCGGAAGGTCTCGCCGAACATCGTGATGCCGACCGCGGCGGCGACCACCGGGTTCACCACCGTCAGCGTGGCGAGCGGGGCGGCGAGTCCGCCGCTGCGGTAGGACGCCTGGGACAGCAGCAGACCGGCCGTGGCCAGCACGCCGATCACCGCGAGCGAGGGCAGGTCGCCCACCGAGACGCCGTCGGTCCAGTCGACCGCGACGGTCTTGGTGAAGACGGAGGCCATGCCGAAGGCGACACCGGAGGCGACCGCCAGCAGGATGCTGCGCACCGCCGGGTGCCGGTGCACGGCCCGGGCGGCGGCGACCAGGGCTGCGATGGCGCCGGCCGTGGTCAGGGCCACGGCGACCCGCTCACCGGTGTGCAGGGACTGTGTGGCGGAGGCGCCGACCAGCGCCAGCAGACCGGCCAGGCCCACCGTCGCCATGACGGCGCCGCGCCAGGCGGTCGCCCCGGCCCTGCGGCCGACGAGCAGCGCCGCCATGGGCAGCGCGAACACGATGGTGAGGGCGCCCAGCGGCTGGACGATGCTCAGGGGCCCGTAGGCGAGCGCCAGCACGTGCAGCAGGGCGCCGAGGCCGTTGAGCGCGACGGCCGCCCACCAGGCCGGGCGGCGCAGCGGTGCGTACTGCTCGCCCGGTGAGGACGCCGCGACCCGCTCCTGCACGATCGCGCCGCCGGCGTAGGCCACGGCGGACACGAACGACAGCAGCACGGACAACGCGAGGGCGCTCATCGGCTGCTCCTCAGCGGATGGCGGGGGCCGTCGGCCCGGCGCGGCGAAGGGTCGGCTTCCATGACCAACACCTTGCCGTCCCGGCTTGTTCCCGTCGTCGTCCCTGAGCACTCACTGTGTCCTACTGCCGATGGAGTACGACGGCGGCCCTGTCATCCCCAGGACGGGTGCCGGCACGTCCCACGACCCGGGGACGGGCCCCTAAGGGGTGTCCACCGGCCCCGCGCAGAAAGATCGGGGAGACGTCCTCCGGGGGTTCCGCAGGCGGCCGTTGTGGGTGACCATGAATGGGACGTGTGCTCAGACAGGGGGTTCGCGGGTGCGTGTGGGACTGCTGACCCGGGAGTACCCCCCGGACGTGTACGGCGGCGCGGGAGTCCATGTGGAGTTCCTCGCCCGCGAGCTGCGGCCGCTGGTGGACCTGGAGGTGCACTGCTGGGGCGAGGGCCGCGCCGACGGCGTGCTGCGCCACCGCCCCTGGTCCGCGCTCGACGGCGCCAACGACGCGCTGCGCACCTTCTCGGTGGACCTCGCCATGGCCGGCGCCCTGGAGCGCGCCGACCTCGTCCACTCCCACACCTGGTACGCCAATCTGGGCGGCCACCTCGCCAAGATGCTGTACGGCATCCCGCACGTGCTCACCGCCCACTCCCTGGAGCCGCTGCGCCCCTGGAAGGCCGAGCAGCTCGGCGGCGGCTACGCCCTGTCCGGCTGGGCCGAGCGCACCGCCGTGGAGACCGCCGACGCGGTGATCGCCGTCTCCGGGGCCATGCGCCGGGACATCCTCGGCTGCTACCCCGCCCTCGACCCGGCCCGCGTGCACATCGTGCACAACGGCATCGACACCGACCTGTACCGCCCCGACCCCGGCACCGAGGCCCTGGAGCGGATCGGGCTGGACCGCTCCCGCCCCTATGTGCTGTTCGTCGGCCGCATCACCCGGCAGAAGGGCGTGCCGCATCTGCTGCGGGCGGTGCGCGGCATCGATCCGGCCGCCCAGGTGGTGCTGTGCGCGGGAGCGCCGGACACCCCGGAGATCGACCGGGAGTTCCGCGAGCTGTACGAGGACCTCAGCCGGGAGCGCGAGGGCGTGCACTGGATCCCGCAGATGCTGCCGCGGCCCGAGGTCATCCAGCTGCTCACCCACGCCGCCGTCTTCGTCTGCCCGTCCGTCTACGAGCCGCTCGGCATCGTCAATCTGGAGGCGATGGCCTGCGGCACCCCCGTGGTGGCCTCCCGCACCGGCGGGATCCCGGAGGTCGTGGCGGACGGGGAGACCGGGGTACTGGTGGACGTGGACGACGACTTCGAGGCCGGTCTGGCACGGGCGCTGGACTCGGTCCTCGGGGACCCGGAGGCCGCCCGGCGGATGGGCGAGGCCGGCCGGGAACGCGCGGTCGCCGAGTTCGGCTGGGACGCGGTGGCCCGCCGCACCGTCCGGCTGTACGAGGAGATCCGCAAACAGGCTTAGCCGTCCCTGCCACGGGCAGGGACGGGAAAACTCGGCGTGAGGGGAGCGGCCATGCGTCGTGGTGGACCTTCGGTCCTGGGAATCGTGCTCGCGGGCGGCGAGGGCAAGCGTCTGATGCCACTCACCGCGGACCGCGCCAAACCGGCGGTCACATTCGGCGGCACCTACCGGCTGGTCGACTTCGTGCTGTCCAACCTGGTCAACGGCGACATCCTGCGCATCTGCGTGCTCACGCAGTACAAGTCGCACTCCTTGGACCGGCACATCACCACCACCTGGCGGATGTCCAGCCTGCTCGGCAACTACGTCACCCCGGTCCCCGCGCAGCAGCGGCTCGGCCCGCGCTGGTACCTGGGCAGCGCGGACGCCATCCTGCAGTCGCTGAACCTGATCTACGACGAGCGGCCGGAGTACGTGGCGGTGTTCGGCGCCGACCACGTCTACCGCATGGACCCGCGCCAGATGCTCGCCCAGCACATCGAGAGCGGCGCCGGTGTCACGGTCGCCGGGATCCGCGTGCCGCGCACGGAGTCCTCCGCGTTCGGTGTGATCACCCCGGGCTCCGACGGGCAGACCGTGCAGCGGTTCCTGGAGAAGCCGGCCGACCCGCCGGGGCTCGCCGACGACCCCGACCGCGTGTTCGCCTCCATGGGCAACTACATCTTCACCACCAAGGCCCTGATCGAGGCGCTGCAGCGGGACGCCGAGGACGAGAACTCGGTGCACGACATGGGCGGTTCGATCCTGCCCCAGCTCACCGAGCGCGGTGAGGCGGCGCTGTACGACTTCAGCACCAACCACGTGCCCGGCGAGACCAGCCGCGACCAGGGCTACTGGCGGGACGTGGGCACCCTGGACGCGTACTACGAGGCGCACATGGACCTGATCGCCGAGCGCCCCGCGTTCAACCTCTACAACCGCCAGTGGCCCATCTACACCCACTCCGGCCAGCTCTCGCCCGCCCGGTTCAACGCGGGCGGCATCGCCAGCGAGTCGATCATCAGCGCGGGCTGTCTGATCCGCGGCCAGGTGACGCGCTCGGTGCTCTCGCCGGGGGTCGTGGTCGATCCCGGGGCGGTGGTGCAGGGTTCGGTGCTGCACGACAACGTGCACATCGGCCGTGGCGCGGTGGTGCGCGGCGCCGTGCTGGACAAGAACGTCGAGGTGCCGCCGGGCGCGACGATCGGCGTCAACCCCGAGCGGGACGCCGAGCTGTACACGGTGTCCAAGGGCGGCGTGATCGTCCTCGGCAAGGGCCAGCAGGTGCAGTAGTCCCAAGCGCCAGAGGGGCCCCGGTTGGTCGTGGGACCACCGGGGCCCTTGTCATGTCCCTGGACGGATGGCGGAATCCGTGCTGTTATGCCAAGTACTGTTCGTGACAACGTTGTGCGGGCAACTACTTCGCACATAACAGAACATCGCACGTACGTCAGTAGCGAGAGCCGTCACCTTCCTCACCCACGGAGGATCCGTGCGCACCAGACGACTCAGAGACCGATTCGCGCTCCTGCTGGCCGCCGCGCTCGGCGTCGCGGGACTCACCGCCACCGGCCCGGCCGCCACCGCGGCGGAGGAGGACCCGGTGGACATACGCGGGCTGAAGGGCGAGTACTACACCCACTCCGCGCCCGGCGCCTTCGACTTCCACGAGCTCAAGGCCACCGCCTTCGACCCCCGCCTCGACTTCGACAACCTCGAGCCCCGTCTGAACTTCACCACCGGCCGCTCGGACGACGTCAGCGTCCGCTGGACCGGCAAGATCGTGCCGGAGAAGACCGGCCCCCACACCTTCTCGGTCATCGCCGACAACGGGTTCCGCCTGTGGATCGACGGCAAGCTCGCCATCGACCACTGGGTCGACGACTGGGACCGCGAACAGACCGCGGAGCCGATCGAGCTGACCGCCGGCCGCGCCTACGACATCAAGGTCGAGTACTTCGAGCACTACGGCGGCTCCAACTTCCATCTGCGCTGGACCGAGCCCGGCGGCAGCAAGGAGCCGGTGCCCCAGTCGGCGTTCCGCCTCCCGGACGGCTTCGACTACGACGGCGCCCTCGCCGCCACCGTCCTCGCCTCCGGCCGCACCCTCAAGCTCGACTTCCCGCAGCCGCTCGCCGCGCCCCCGGCCGGCTTCACCGGCCATCTGAACGCGGTCATCGGCGGCGCCAGGTGGCCGCTGAAGT
This sequence comes from Streptomyces thermospinosisporus, assembly GCF_039526425.1. Classification (NCBI taxonomy): domain Bacteria; kingdom Bacillati; phylum Actinomycetota; class Actinomycetes; order Kitasatosporales; family Streptomycetaceae; genus Streptomyces; species Streptomyces thermospinosisporus. The sequence continues at coordinate 7,063 of NZ_BAAAIZ010000135.1, read as the reverse complement.
CCGCCGCGCCGGACCCCGCCGACCCCAGGGCCCTGCTCGTCACCCTCGGCGAGCCGGTCGTCGGCAACAAGACCGGCACCGCCCGCGGCACCGCCGACATCCGCTACGACGGCAAGGGCGGCCTGACGGCGGCCGGCGGCGACCCGGTCGACGCCTTCCTCAGCAGCGGCCCCAACCGCTCCACCTACGAGCTGCGCACCCAGTGGGCCGACGAGGTGGGCCCGGACAACGCCCACCCCGAGTACCCGCGTCCCCAGCTCACCCGTGACCAGTGGGCCAACCTCAACGGCCGCTGGCAGTTCGCCGCCGCCGAAAAGGGCGAGCAGCCGCCCTTCGGGAAGACGCTCAAGGAACGCATCCTGGTCCCGTTCCCGGTGGAGTCCCAGCTCTCCGGGATCCAGCGGCACGAGGACCGCATGTGGTACCGGCGCACCTTCACCGTCCCGCGCGACTGGCACATCGGCTCCGGCAAGCGGCTGCGGCTGAACTTCCAGGCGGTCGACTGGCGGGCCGAGGTGTACGTCAACGGCACCAAGGTGGCCGAGCACGAGGGCGGCTACGACAAGTTCAGCGCCGACATCACCGACGCGCTCAAGCCCGGCCGCACCCAGGAGCTCGTCGTCGGCGTCCACGACCCCACCGACTCGGCCAACGGCGAGAACCCGCCGGTCGGCAAGCAGCGCCTCGACCCGAGCGGCATCTGGTACACGCCCAGCTCCGGCATCTGGCAGACCGTCTGGATGGAGCCGGTCGCCCGCGACCACGTCGACTCGCTGGCGCTGATCCCGGACGTGGACAAGGAGCAGCTCTCCGTTCAGGCGCGCGGCGTCCGCGACGGACTGCCGATCCGGGCGACCGCGTATGCGGGCAAGCGCCAGGTCGCCACGGCGACCGGCCGGACCGGTGAGCCGCTGACCCTGCGCATCCGCAACCCCCGCCTGTGGTCGCCCGACGACCCGTTCCTGTACCGGCTGAAGGTGACCGTCGGTTCCGACCGCGTCGGCAGCTACTTCGGGATGCGCTCCATCGCCGTGGAGAAGATCGACGGCGTGCCCCGCACCGTCCTCAACGGCAAGCCCGTCTTCCTGATGGCCACCCTCGACCAGGGCTTCTGGCCCGACGGTCTGCACACCGCGCCCACCGACGAGGCCCTCGCCTTCGACCTGCGCAAGCACAAGGAGCTCGGCTTCAACTCCGTGCGCAAGCACATCAAGGTCGAGCCCGACCGCTGGTTCTACTGGGCGGACCGGCTGGGCCTGCTGGTGTGGCAGGACATGCCGTCGATGACCGCCGGGGTGAACCCGGGCGCCGAGTCGCGCGCCCGCTTCGAGCGCGAGATGAAGCAGATGATCGACGAGCACATCAGCAGCCCGTCCATCGTCATGTGGGTCACCTTCAACGAGGGCTGGGGCCAGTACGACGTCGGCCGCATCGCCGAGCAGGCCAAGGCCTGGGACCCCACCCGCCTGGTCAACAACCAGTCGGGGCTCAACCTCGGCGCCGACGGCAACGCCGGCGACATCATGGACGAGCACGGCTACCCGAGCCCGGCCCTGCCGCCGCGGCCGGACGGCCGGCGCGCCCTGGTCAGCGGCGAGTACGGCGGCCTCGGGCTCGCGGTGCCCGGACACGCCTGGTCGGTGCAGCAGTCGTACATCGACGTCGACCCGGCGACCTACACCGACGACTACCTGGCCAAGCTCGACGAGGTGCGCGCACTGGTCTGCAAGGGCGGCAACGGCGCCGTCTACACCCAGATCTCGGACGTGGAGGGCGAGCTCAACGGGCTGCTCACCTACGACCGGCGGGTGATGAAGCCGGACGTCCCCCGGGTCAGGGCGGCCCACGAGGCGCTGATCCGGGACGCCTCCCGGGCACAGCCCGCGGGCTGCCCCGCCGGGTGACGCATCCTCAGCGGCCGGGCCCCCTGGCGGGTGCCGCCCGTCCGGGTGGCGTCGGTCACCCCGAGCAGTGCCCGGCCGTGCCCCGCTGACCACATCCGGCCCACACGTCCCGCCCCTTCCGCCTCGCCGGCGGAAGGGGCGGAGACGTAATGTGCTGTTAACTATGCGTAGCGAGATCGTACTTGACCGTAATCGGCCGGGGGCGATTGACTGCTGATCCAACCCGACGTCGATGCGAGGCAATGTGAAAGCAGATCTGCTGGCTCCACTCGACCTGGCGTTCTGGAACATCGAGTCCGCCGACCATCCGATGCATCTGGCCGCACTCGGCGTCTTCTCCGCCCACTCGCCGGCCGCAGGCGCGCACGCCGCCGATCTGCTCGCCTCCCGCGCCGCCGCCGTCCCCGGACTGCGCATGCGCATCCGCGACGTGTGGCAGCCGCTGCCGCTGCGGGAGTCGCTGCCCGCCCTGCGGCGCTCCTGGAACGCCCTCGGCGGACCGCTCACCTCCGTGCTGGGCCGTCCCCTCGCCGGGGCGCTGCGCCGGCCGCTGGCCTCCGCGCTGCGCCGCCCGCTCGCCTTCGGCGGCGCCGCCCGCGAGACCGACCCGGACTTCGACCCCCTCAACCACATCCGGCTGCACGCCCCGGCCGCCGACTTCCACGCCGCGGCCGGCCGGCTGATGGAGCGCCCGCTGGACCGCACCCGTCCGCCCTGGGAGGCGCACGTCCTGCCGGGGGAGGACGGGGTGTCCTTCGCCGTGCTGTTCAAGTTCCACCACGCCCTCGCCGACGGGCTGCGCGCGCTCACCCTCGCCGCCGCGCTGATGGACCCCATGGACCTGCCCGCCGCCCGGCCCCGCCCCGCCGAGGAGCCGGCCGGGCTGCTGCCGGACGTACGCAAGGTGCCCGAACTGGTCCGCGGCGCCCTGTCCGACGTGGGCCGGGCCCTGGACATCGGCGCCTCCGTCGCCCGCTCCACCCTCGATGTGCGCACCTCGCCCGCGCTGGCCTGCGAACCCAGCGGCACCCGCCGCACCGCGGGCGTGGTCGCCGACCTCGACGACGTGCACCGCATCCGCAAGAGCGTCGGCGGGACCGTCAACGACGTGCTGATCGCGGTCGTCGCCGGCGCCCTGCGCAGCTGGCTCGACGAACGCGGCGACGGCAGCGAGGGAGTGGCCCCGCGCGCCCTCATCCCCGTCTCCCGACGCCGCCCGCGCACCGCCCACCCGCAGGGCAACCGGCTCTCCGGCTACCTGATACGGCTCCCCGTCGACCAGCGCGACCCGGTCGCCCGCCTCAAGCTGGTGCGCGCCGCCATGGACCGCAACAAGGACGCCGGCCCCGAGCGCGGCGCCGGCGCGGTCGCCCTGCTCGCCGACCACGTGCCGCCGCTCGGCCACCGGCTGGGCGGGCCGATCGTGGGGCAGGCGGCCCGGCTCTGGTTCGACGTGCTGGTCACCAGCGTGCCGCTGCCCGGCTTCGGACTGCGGCTCGGCGGCAACCCGCTCGGCGCGGTCTTCCCGCTCGCCCCGCTGGCCCCCGGCCACTCGCTCGCGGTGGCGATCTCCACCTACCGGGGCCGGGTCCACTACGGACTGGTCGCCGACGGCGCCGCCGTGCCCGACCTCGACCGGCTGGCCCGGGCGGTGTCCGAGGAGGTGGAGACGCTGATCGCCGCCTGCGCGCCCTGACCGTCCGGGTTTGGTGCTGCGGCCCGGCGCTCCGTACACTTCCCCGTTCGAAAGCGGGCGCGAACGGAGCGCCGCCAGGGCAGAGCGGGACGGCAGCGGCGATGACGGTGACACAGGGCGGCTCCGGGTCCACGGACGACGTGGAGTACGGGCCCGGCATCGACCCGGAGCGGCTCGCCGTCTGCCTCAGCGTCCTTCAGGAGCTGGACAAGCTCGAGATCGACCACCCGGACGCGATCAAGGTCCGCCGGGCCACCTCGCACATCTACCGCACGGTCAAGCAGCGCCGCCGCCAGGAGCGCCGGGCCGCCAAGACCGCTCACGACCGGGCCGTCACCGAGGCCACCGCCACCGGCTCCGCCCAGCGCATCGACGACGAGACCGAGGGCCTGCTGCCGTCCTCCCGCGTCGAGCCCGGCAGGATCGCGGGCATACTCCAGCGCCCCCGCTCCTGCTACGTCTGCAAGACCCGCTACGTCGAGGTCGACTACTTCTACCACCAGCTCTGCCCGGCCTGCGCCGCCGAGAACCGCGCCCGCCGGGAGGCCCGCACCGACCTCGCGGGACGGCGCGCGCTGCTCACCGGCGGCCGGGCCAAGATCGGCATGTACATCGCGCTGCGGCTGCTGCGCGACGGCGCCCACACCACGATCACCACCCGCTTCCCCAAGGACGCCATCCGCCGCTTCAAGGCCATGGACGACTCCGCGGAGTGGATCCACCGCCTGGAGGTCGTCGGCATCGACCTGCGCGACCCGGCGCAGGCGGTCGCGCTCGCCGAACGGGTCGCCGAGCAGGGCCCGCTGGACATCCTGATCAACAACGCCACCCAGACCGTGCGCCGGCTGCCCTCCGCCTACGCCGCGCTCGTCGAGGGCGAGAGCGCGCCGCTGCCCGCCGGTGAGCTGCCCGCCCACCACGTGATCGGCGCCTTCAACTCCGGGGCGGTGGACGGGCTGGCCGCCCTGCCCGCCGGGGTGAGCGGGCTGGACGCCCAGCAGGTGGCCGATCTCGCCCTGGTCGCGGGCAACGCCAGCCTGGTCAAGCACCAGGAGGGCACCGCCATCGACGCGGGCGGACTGGTGCCCGACGTGGTGGACACCAACACCTGGGTGCAGACCATCGACCAGATCTCCCCGGTGGAGCTGCTGGAGACCCAGCTGTGCAACTACACGGCGCCGTTCATCCTGATCAGCAAGCTGCGCCCGGCGCTGGCCGCGGCCGCGAGCAAGGCCCCGTCCCACCGCGCCTACGTCGTCAACGTCTCGGCGATGGAGGGCGTGTTCTCCCGCGGCTACAAGGGCGCCGGCCATCCGAACACCAACGCGGCCAAGGCCGCCATGAACATGGTGACGCGCACCAGCGCCCAGGAGATGTTCGAGACCGACCGCATCCTGATGACCTCGGTCGACACCGGCTGGATCACCGACGAGCGGCCCCACTACGACAAGCTGCGCCTCGCCGAGGCCGGCTTCCACGCCCCGCTCGACCTGGTCGACGGCGCCGCCCGCGTCTACGACCCGATCGTGCGCGGCGAGGCGGGCGAGGACCTGTACGGCGTCTTCCTCAAGGACTACAAGCCGGGCAAGTGGTGACGCCGCTCTCCAGCTGACGCCGCTCTCCTGCTGAGGTCAGCGTCGACGCCCGGGGTCAGGCCGCCCTCTCGCACGCGCCGACACCCGTGTCCTCCGATCGAGTGATGGGGTGCAGGTGCGTTCATCAGGACATATGCGGACATTCTGGTGGGTCGAACGTGATCCGAAGCGTGATTGTTACCCAGGGTTTGCAGCCCCATCGAGCGGGGGGCCGCTCATTTGGTTAATCTGAACGCCGACGGACAGAACACAGGGTTCGACCCACACCCACGGTCCGTCATGGGACAGCCGGTTCACAACGGCCTGCTCTCCTTCGAGTTACCGGCGCCACCGCGTCCGAACGGCTATCGACATACAGCCCCGGCGGACGGTGGCGCAGCAGGACCGGCGCGACACGTCCCGAGGGTGACCGACACATAAGGAGTGCGCGGTGACACCGGAGAAGAAGAATCGCGAGCAGCGCCCCAAGGAACGCCCTGAGCGTGCCGGCCGCAGGCCCGGGGAGATCGGCAGCCTGGACGTGTGGGCCCGCTCGGCCCCCATCCGGCTCGCGGGCTACGAGGACGACCTCGCCGAGCCCCACATCCTCCCCAGCGTCGACTGACCCCTCACCCCTTCGCGATCTCCCGGCGCGCCCGCGCGTGCAAGACTCACGACCATGCTGATCAGGGAAGCCACCCCCGACGACTGGCCACGCATCTGGCCGTTCTGGCACCGCATCGTCGCCGCCGGCGAGACCTACACCTGGGACCCGGGCACCTCCGAGGAGGCCGCCCGGGCCCTGTGGACGAGCCCCCCGAAACGGGTCTACGTCGTCGAGGACGACGGGGCGGTCGTCGCCTCCGCCTACCTCACCCCCAACTACGGCGGCCCCGCCGCCCGCATCGCCAACGCCGGCTTCATGGTGGACCCCGACCGGTCGGGGCGCGGTTACGGCCGCGCCCTCGCCGAGCATGTGCTCGCCGAGGCCGCCGCGGCCGGTTACCGGGGCATGGTGTTCAACGCCGTGGTGGAGACCAACCCCGCCGTGAAGCTGTGGACCTCCCTCGGCTTCGAGATCATCGGCACGGTCCCCGAGGCGTTCGAGCACCCCCGGCACGGGCTGGTCGGGCTGCACATCATGTACCGGCGCCTGTGAGGCACCCCGTCCCCGGGCGGGGGCGTGCACGGGCCCCACGTCAGGGACGTGCCCAGTCCCAGGTCAGGGGCGCACGTAGGGGCGGGTCATGATCTCCATGTTGTGGCCGTCCGGGTCGTCGAAGTAGGCGCCACGGCCGCCGAAGAGGCTGTTGACCCGGCCGGGCTCGGTGTGCGAGGGGTCCGCGTAGTAGGTGACCCCGGCCGCCTCCAGCCTCGCGATCATCGCGTCGAACTGCTCCTCGGGCACCAGGAACGCGTAGTGCTGCGACTGGATCGGCTCGTCGCGCTTCTCGTAGTAGTCCAGGGTCACGCCGTTGCCCAGGTCGACGGGCAGGAAGGGCCCGAAGGGGGCGCCCACCTCCAGACCCAGGATCGAGGCGAGGAACTCGGCGGACCGCCGCCGGTCCCGCGCGTAGACGGCGGTGTGGTTCAAGTGGGCCACGGTGGTGGGAACTTCGGGCGCGGACGGGTGCTGTGCCTCGGACATGGCTGAATCCTTCTCCTGTGTGATCGTCGGGTGCCGCCCGCAACGGAAGCGCGGGGGCGGGGAACGGCGATGAACGCGGAGAGGGAAGGCGGGGCACGTCCCCGCCTCGGGCTCACGTCGAGGCCGGGACCGCTTTCCGTGCAAGGCCCGTCAGGGCCGACCCGGCAGTCACGCTGCCAACCCTAGATGAATGAGTCCAAGGGATCGCCTGCGGACATGAGACGAGGGCGTCCAACGTCGA